>JAFGET010000068.1 GCA_016931435.1 Candidatus Omnitrophota bacterium | reverse complement strand
CTGGTTTCGGATTTCAGGAGCCTGGGGGTCATGCGTGAATTTGGCTATCCCATAATCTACGATGCCACTCACAGTGTGCAGATCCCCGGAGGCAAAGGCAATTGTTCGGGTGGCCAAAGGCAGTTTGTCGCGGGGCTTTCCCGCGCCGCTTGCGCTTTTGGGTGTGACGGCTTATTTTTAGAAGTGCATCCTTATCCGGATAACGCCCCTTGTGACGGTCCGAATATGCTTGTTTTATCGGAGTTAGAGAAGCTACTTCGCCAGCTTAAGAAAATCGAAGCTTCGGTTAGAATCAAAGGATAGTGTCCTATGAAAAAAAATATTATCAGGCGGGCTAAAGAAGTCCTGGATACGGAAGCCGCGGCGGTCAAAAGCCTAAAAGGGAACATAGGAGTAAATTTTGAAAAGGCTTTAAATTTAGCCTTAAAGACAAAAGGAAGGATCGTAGTAAGTGGCATGGGCAAGACCGGTATCATTGCGCAGAAATTTTCCGCTACCCTTGCCTCTACCGGGACCCCGAGCCTTTTTTTACATACTGCCGAGGCCATTCACGGGGATTTAGGGAGAGTGACTTCCAACGACCTGGTAATTATAATTTCTAACAGCGGTTCGACGGAAGAGATGCGTAAGCTCCTTCCTTTATTAAAGAAGATCGGTGCAAAAATCGTCGCTCTTACCGGAAATAGCGATTCTATCCTTGCTAAATACAGCGATGTAGTCCTGGATGTATCGGTAAAAAAAGAAGCCTGTCCTTTAGGCCTGGCTCCTACCGCCTCAACTACCGCTACCTTAGCTATGACCGACGCCTTAGCGGTCTGCCTTCTTGAGCAGAAGGGCTTTAAGGAAAAAGATTTTGCTTTTTATCACCCCGGAGGAGCGCTGGGGAAAAAGTTATTGCTTAAAGTAGAAGATATCATGCGCAAGGGAAAAGCTAACCCTGTGGTCAGTGAAGGTAAATCCGTTTCTTATACTTTACTTAAAATTACCGGGGCGCGCGCGGGATCAGCTACCGTAGTAGATAAAAAAGGCAAGTTGTCCGGCATTTTTACCGACGGGGATCTACGCCGGCATTTAGGGGTGGATGCGGATTTGCCCAATAGGAAGATCAGCGAAGTGATGACCGGGGCCCCTACCTCGGTAAATAAAGAAATGCTTGCCGCAGAGGCTTTACGTATATTAAAAGAAAAAAAGATTGACGAAGTCCCGGTAGTGGATAAAAATAGGCGTCCCGTTGGCCTTCTGGATGTTCAGGATTTATTGAAAGCGGGATTGATTTAGCCCGCCCCTTGCGTAAAAAGGTTTTCCCCATGATCGAAGAATCTATTTTAAATAAAGCTAAAAAAATAAAACTCCTGCTTTTGGACGTAGATGGCGTGCTTACCGACGGAAGGATTATATACGATTCCAAAGGCCGCGATATGAAGTTCTTTGACGTGCATGACGGCTTAGGGGTATATCTTTTAAAAAAAACCGGGATCAAGACCGTATTAGTCACTGCCAAAGGCTCGAAAGCGATTCTTCCGCGCGCAAAAGACATGCGCGTAGAAGAGGTTTTTGCCGATATTTCCCCGAAAACAAAGATTTTAGAGAAGGTCTTTAAAAAGTATCAAGTCACGGGCGAAGAGATCTGTTTTGTCGGGGATGATCTAGTAGATCTATGTTTGATGAAGAGCGTAGGGCTTGCCATAGCGGTTTTTAACGCCGCCTCGGAAATAAAACAGGCGGCGCATTATATTACTTTAAAGTTCGGAGGAAGGGGAGCTGTGCGCGAAGTCGCGGAATTGATTTTAAAATCACAGGGTAAATGGGAAGGATGCGTAAAGCCGTATGATCTTTAAAAAAAATAAAAAAATATGTTTTTAACGCGGATTAACATAATTCTTATTAAAAGGTTTTTTGCGCTCCTTTTTACCTTTTTATTTTTAAATATCTCTCTATACGCGCAAGAAGAAAAAAAGAGCGAAGAATCCGATCAGCAGATCAGCGATTTTTCTTTGGCCGGTTACGGCGAGAAAGGCGACAAAAGCTGGGATCTGGCGGGCAAAAGCGCCGATATATTCACGCAAAACATAAAACTTAAAGATGTTGAAGGTAACCTTTATGGTGAAACGGAAGATATTAACCTGACCGCAGAAAAAGGCGATTTCAATAAAAACGATGGCAGGGTGCACCTTGAAGAAAACGTGGTAGTCACTACTTCAACGGGGGCGAAATTGACCACCGATTCCCTTGATTGGGACAGGAAGCAGCAGATAGTCAGTACCGAAGACTTGGTCAATATAGAAAAAGAAAATATGACTACCACGGCAAAAGGCGCCATAGGAAAGCCGGATCTAAATAACATCCTGCTTAAGCAGGATGTTACCGTGACCTTAAACCATAAGCCTCAAGCAGAAGAGCAAGAGGGCGGCCAGGAGAAGATGGTTATTACCTGCGATGGGCCGTTGGAAATAGATTATGATAAAAACATCGCTATTTTTAACAACAATGTAGTTGTCACGCGTCCGGATTCAGAGATTTACAGCGATATTATGCATGTTTATTTTATACCGGATGGGTCCTCCGGAAAAGATACGGCTGAAAGAGAGAGCCCTGTAGAAAAGGAACCTTCGCTTATGGGGAGCAAAATCGATAAAATAATCGCCAGGGGTAACGTCAAGATCGTGCGCGGAGAGAATGTTTCATATAGTCAGGAGGCGGTTTATACCGCCAGCAACAAAACTATTGTGCTTACCGGCAGGCCAAAGCTGGTGTTATATTCCCAGGAAGACTTGGGAGGCCTTTTAGGCGGCGAATAATAAGGGAAGACCCGATGCATCTTTTAGAGGTAAAAAATCTTTCAAAATCTTACGACGGCAGGGAAGTAGTCAAAGGCGTAGACATGTCGGTAAAACGCGGCGAGATCGTCGGTCTCCTGGGGCCAAACGGCGCGGGAAAAACTACTACCTTTTATATGGTGGTGGGGATTATCCAGCCTAATTCAGGAAGCATAACTTTTGATAACAAGGAAATAACCAAGCTTCCCATCCATGAACGCTCGCGTTTCGGTATAGGCTATCTCGCCCAGGATGCTTCGGTTTTCAGGAGGCTTACGGTAGAAGAGAATATCGTCGCTATCTTAGAGACTTTACCTATCGGCAGGCGGGAACGTAAGAAAAGGCTAAAGGTCCTGCTTGAAGAGTTGAATATCGCCCATCTTGCTAAAAGCAAGGCTTATACTTTGTCGGGAGGAGAAAGAAGGAGGCTTGAGATAACCCGGGCCCTGGTGACCAACCCTTCGTTTATACTTTTGGATGAGCCGTTTTCCGGCATAGACCCGATCGTAGTCAACGAAGCCCAGGAAATAATCAGGGGGCTCAAAGAGAGAGGATTGGGGATCTTATTGACCGACCATAATGTGCGTGAAACCCTTTCTATCACCGATAGGGCGTATTTGATTGCCGAAGGGAAGATATTGATCTCCGGCACTGCTTCAGAATTGATCAACAATCCCCAGGCACGCCAGATCTATTTAGGCGAGAAATTCAGGATGTGAATATTGTTAACCGGGTACCTTACCTAACGCTCGAAAATTTCTTCAAAATTTTCTCGCAGGTAATGTATTCCCGCTAAAGCGGGATTTCGCTAAACAAGAGCATTAGGTGCTCAAATTCGGCCTACACTCATTGAAAGGAAAGTTGAAGTGAAGACAGAAGTAAAAAAAATTGATGCTACGCAACGAGAACTGAATATCGAAGAAAGCGGCGATATAATAAAGAACAAATTCGAAGATGTCTTTAAGCATATCTCAAAAGACGCCAAGATCCCGGGTTTCCGCCCAGGGCATGCCCCCAGGGACGTCCTGGAAAAACACTACGCTTCTTACGCTCACGAGCAGGTGATGAAGGAGCTTGTGCCGGACATCTACAACCAGGCCATTGAAAAAGAAAAACTCGATGTCATAGAACTTCCCCGGATTTCCGAAGTCAAATTAGACAGGTCATCTTTGTCTTTTAAAGCGAAAGTAGAAGTTAGCCCGCAGATCCAGTTGAGGGATTACAAGAAAATAAAGCTGGGCTATAAGAAGATTGAAGTCAGCCCTGATGATATAAAACGCAGCCTGGATGCTTTAAAGGAAAGCAGAAAGGCTGATTCGATCGACGACGATTTCGCCAGGAGTTTAGGCTATCCCGGCGTCCAGGAGCTAGAGGAAGTCCTTAAGAGGCAGATATACCTGCAAAAAGAGAACCAACAGCGTAAGAAGATAGAAGATACGATAGTAGAAAATATCCAGAAAGGGGTGGATTTTAAAATCCCGCAGGCGATGGTTGACAGGCAGCTGGAAGACCTGTTGAGGCAGGCAAAACTTGATTTGGCGCTAAAAGGCGTGGCGAAAGAGAAGATAGAGGAAGAAGAAAAGACTCTGCTTGAGAGGCTTACGCCCCAGGCTAAAAATCAAGTCAAGGTTTATCTGGTCTTATCGGAGATCGCCAAAAAGGAAAATATTGTTTTAGATGACCAGATGCCACGCAGGGTCATGGAATTCCTATTGAAAGAAGCGGATTGGCAGGAAGTTTAAGGAAGATAGCTCCGCACATAACACTCGGAAATTCTGTTGGAATTTCCTCGCATGTGCGGAGTAAATTCGCACTTATAACTTACTCGCACCTACGGCGCTCGTAAGTTATGTGCTCATTTAGGAGGTTCAATATGGATATTAAAAATCAGACATTGGTTCCGATGGTCATCGAGCAGACAAGCCGCGGCTATGAGCGGGCTTACGATATCTATTCGCGCCTGTTAAAGGACCGCATAATTTTTATCGGCACCCCTATCGATGACTATGTGGCAAACCTGGTGATCGCGCAGTTATTATTCCTCCAGATGGAGGATGTGAATAAGGATATCAACGTCTATATTAATTCGCCCGGCGGCTCAGTTACTTCCGGGCTTGCCATCTATGATACCATGCAGTTCGTCAGATGCGATGTGGCGACTTATTGCGTAGGCCAGGCTGCAAGTATGGGCGCGATTTTATTATCCGCCGGGGCAAAAGGCAAGCGTTTTGCCCTGCCTAATTCCAGGATTATGATACATCAGCCCTGGGGCGGCATACAGGGGGCAGCCGAAGATATCTCCATCCACGCCCGAGAGATCTTAAAAATACGCGATAAGATCAATGAGATACTTTCTAAGCATACCGGCCAGTCTCTGGATAAGATACAAAAAGATACGGACAGGGATTATTTTATGTCTTCTCAAGAGTCGAAAGATTACGGCCTCATAGATGAGGTTATAATAGGAAAAAAACAATAACAACTTATTAATTTCAAAATTCAAAATCTAAAATCCGAAATAAATTAAAAATACAAAATTCAAATTTTAAAATGCTGAATTTTGAATTTTATGCATTGAATCTATTTTGAATTTTGTGCTTTGAATTTTGAGCTTGGAGGAATCTATGCCAAAGAATTATTTACTTACTCCCGGCCCTACGCCATTACCTCCGCAAGTTTGCGAGGCGATGGCCCGGCCGATCATTCACCACCGTACCCCTCAATTCCAGAATATCTTAAAAGAAGCCAGCGACGGCCTTCGTTATGTCTTCCAGACTAAGGGAGATGTTTTTATTCTGGCTTCATCGGGGACCGGGGCGATGGAGGCGGCAGTAGTCAATTTATTATCGAAGGGGGATACGGCTGTCTGTATCGAAGGAGGAAAATTCGGAGAAAGATGGACGGAGTTATGCCGAGGCTACGAAATCAATACAGAGGTAGTCAAAGTTGAATGGGGAAAGGCAGTCGATACCTCCGTGATAAAAGAGACACTTAAGAATAATCCAAAAATAAAAGTCGTATTTGCCACGCTTTGCGAGACTTCGACCGGGGTCACAAATGATATAAAAGCGCTGGGTGAGGTCGTTAAAGAGACAAAGGCAGTTTTAGTGGTTGATGCGATCTCCGGGCTCGGGGCTATCGATCTTAAAACCGACGGATGGTCTTGTGACGTAGTTGTTTCGGGTTCACAAAAAGGATTGATGCTTCCTCCGGGATTAGGTTTTATTTCGGTAAGCGCCAAGGCCTGGAAATTAATCGAAGAATCAAAGTCGCCCAGGTATTATTTTGATTTAAAAAAGGCAAAAAAGGCCGCCGATAAGACCGATACGCCTTTTACTCCGGCGATCAACCTGATCATAGGCTTGTGCGAAGCGCTCAAGATCATTAAGGGGGTCGGCTTGGAGAACGTGTTTGCCCGCCATAAGAAAATGGCGGATGCTACCCGCGCGGCGGCAGGAGCATTAGGCCTGGAATTGTTCGCCCCTACCGCTTCCTCCGATGTGGTGACGGCGATCAGGGCCCCCGAAGGTATCGACGGAGAAAAACTGGTCAAGACCATGCGCGACACCTACGGTGTGACTATCGCCGGAGGGCAGGCCGAACTCAAGGGTAAGGTCTTTCGCATAGCGCATATGGGATATATCGAAGAGTTCGATATAATTTTAGGTATCTCCTGTCTTGAAAAGGTCCTGCATCAGATGGGGTATAAATTCACGCTGGGCACCGGTATCAAGGCAGCAGAAGAGGTATTTCTTAAATAAAATTCAAATTCGTCGTATTTTACAGGAGGGGTTTAGGCGATGGTCAAGATATTAATCAGTGATCCGCTTTCGGAAGAAGGGTTAAAATTACTAGAAAAAGAAGGCGATTTCCAGGTTGACGTAAAAACAGGCCTTAAGCCGGATGCGCTTAAGGAAGAGATCAAGGATTATGACGCCCTTATCATAAGGAGCGCAACCAAGGTTACCGCTGATGTGATCGCCGCAGCGGCTAAGCTTAAAGTTATCGGCCGCGCAGGCGTGGGGTTGGATAACGTGGATTTAGAGGCCGCTACGCAAAAAGGCATTATCGTCATGAATACGCCGGCGGGAAACACCATATCTACCGCAGAGCACACCGTAAGCATGATTCTTTCGCTTTCGCGCAATATCCCGCAGGCTAATTCTTCCACAAGGCAGGGTGAATGGAAGCGCTCTAAGTTTATGGGCGTGGAAGTATACAATAAGGTATTGGGTATTGTGGGATTAGGCAGAATAGGACTGGAAGTAGCCAAGCGCTGCCTTTCTTTCGGAATGAAGATATTGGCATACGACCCGTTTTTGTCGCGGGAGGTAGCGGAAGGTTTAGGTATTGAAATAGTAGAGCTCAAAGAGCTTTTTAGCCGCAGTGATTATATCAGCGTGCATACCCCTCTTACCGAAGAAACAAAACATATGATTTCTACAAAGGAAATTGCCTTGATGAAAAAAGGAGTGCGACTGGTCAATTGCGCGCGAGGCGGGATCGTTGATGAAACAGCCTTGGCTCAGGCGATCAAAGAAGGCAAGGTTCTTGGCGCCGCTATAGATGTTTTTGAAAAAGAGCCTCCCGCCCCCGATAACGAGCTTTTGAAATTAGATAATGTCATAGTTACCTGCCATTTAGGCGCTTCTACCGAAGAGGCCCAGGTGAACGTTTCCGTTGAGATCGCCGAATGCGTGCGCGACTATCTTCAAGGTAAAGGAGTCTATAACGCCGCAAATTACCCTTGTTTAGATGCTAAAGTCTTTAAGGTGCTGGAACCTTACCTTAATCTTGCCGAAAAATTAGGCTCTTTCAGCGCTCAGTTGGCGGAAGGAAGATTTAAAGAGATCAATATCAGCTATAGCGGAGATATCGCACAGCATGACTTAAGCCTTTTGACCATGGCTTTGGTCAAGGGGTTGCTTTCTCCCATATTAAAAGAGACCGTAAATTTTATCAACGCCTCTAATTTAGCAAAGGAAAGAGGGATCAGGGTCAAAGAATCAAAGTCTTCCAAAGAGGAAGAGTTCCTCACCGCGATACAGCTTGAGATTAAGACCGATAAAGAAGAGAGGAGGATCACCGGCACGCTTTCTATGAATAAGCAGCCGCGTATCGTCAAGGTCGACGATTATTACGTGGAGCTTTCTCCTTCAGGGGATATGATCGTCATCCAGAACATGGATAAGCCGGGCATTATCGGCAGCCTCGGGACAATTTTAGGCGAACATAAGATCAATATCGCGGCAATGACCTTTGGACGCCAGAACCCCGGAGGCAAAGCCGTAACGGTCTTAAACATAGACGGCCTTGTATCGGCTGAATTATTGGAAAAGATAAAGAAGATAGAGAATATAACGGCGGTAAAAGTGATAAAAATATGATAATAAAAGGCAAAAGGCAAAAGATAAAAGATAAAATTACAATTCAAAATTTAAAATTTTTATTTTTAAATTGTACTTTTACCTCTTTACTTTTTACTTTTGGCTTAACCTGTTTTGCCCAGGATATAGATATTCTTTTTACCGGCAACACCCACGCCATGCTTTATGATTGCGGCTGCCCCCATGAGCCCGACGGGGGTATTGCCCGCAGGGCGGCCTTGAT
>JAFGET010000067.1 GCA_016931435.1 Candidatus Omnitrophota bacterium | reverse complement strand
GGTTATGGCCGGGCGTACTTTGATCGGAGCCCCTTCCCCTAAAGGACAGCAATTGGAAGACCAGTATTTCGGGACGATCAAAGAGAGGGTCTTGAATTTTATGTTTGAAGTCGCCCAGGAGGCTTATAAGTTAGGCATTCCTTTGATGACCCGGCATAATGAAGTAGCCCCGCATCAGTATGAATTTGCGCCCGTGTTTGAAGAATCAAATTTGGCAGCCGACCATAATCAGCTTTTGATGGAATTGATGAAGAAGGTGGCTTTAAGGCACGGATTAGTCTGCCTTTTACATGAAAAACCCTTTGCCGGGATCAACGGGAGCGGTAAGCATCTGAATTGGTCTTTATCGGATAATAACGGAAATAACCTGCTTAATCCGGGAGAGACCCCTGAGGATAATCTACAGTTTTTGACCTTTTTAGCTGCAGTCCTGCGCGCCGTATACTTGCATGCTGACCTTCTGCGCGCATCAGTTGCCATGGCAGGTAATGAGCACCGCTTAGGCGCTAATGAAGCTCCTCCTGCGATTATCAGTGTATTTTTGGGAGAGCAATTAACCGAAGTATTGAATATGCTGGAAAAAGGAGTAAAAACTAAGGTGTCCAAGCATGATATTATCGATCTAGGCATCGGAAGATTGCCAAAGTTCAATAAGGATACTACCGATAGAAACCGTACTTCGCCTTTTGCTTTTACCGGAGCCAAATTTGAGTTCAGGGCTGTCGGTTCTTCCCAAAATATTTCTACCCCCATCGCTATACTCAATACTATTATTGCCGAAAGCCTTGATTATATGGCTGAAAAGATAAAAAAGTATACATCAGGCAAAGATTTCAATAGCGCTGTCTTAAAAGCAGTTTCAGAAGTAGTCAGGGAAACCAAGGATATACGTTTCGAAGGGAATAATTATTCCCAGGAATGGATAAAAGAAGCTAAAAAAAGAGGCCTGCCTAATATCGCCTCGACTTATGAAGCGCTTGAGGCCTTGACCGAAGAAAAGAATATAGCGCTCTTTGAAAAATACAGAGTATTTGCTGAAGAAGAACTGATAGCGCGCTACCATATCTGGATACATATGTATAATCTTACCCTTGAGATAGAAGCCAATACCTTAAAGGAAATGGTAAACGCTTCGGTTGTCCCTGCGGGATATGAATATGAAAAGCTTCTGGCAAGGACCCTGCATGAATTAGTAGGACTTAAGAAGTCTGCGGGCCTTAAAATAGAAGAGGCGGCGCTTAAGGATAAAAAAGAGCATTTAAGCGGGATCGTTTCTAAGATCTATTATGTCCGGCGTAACACCGCAGGATTGGATAAACTTTTAGAAAAGGCAAGAAAGGTAAGCGACCATAAGCGCGCGGAGCTTTATTTTAAGGAATTAAAGCCTCTGATGGAGCATATCCGCAGGCACGTGGACCAGCTGGAGTGTGTAGTTCCTGATGATACCTGGGATCTGCCTAAATACCGTGAGATACTCTTCATAAAATAGTAACACCCCAGCTTATCGGATTGCTGGGTGCCCTGTCCTCCTACAGAGGATGCACCTTGCCTTATTGGACAGGCAAGTGCCCCACCCCCCTGTGGGGATGCACCCCAGCTTATCGGATTGCTGGGTGCCCTGTCCTCCTACAGGGGTTACCAAAAATGAAGTTTTTTTACTTGTATAAGTAGACACGTTGTAGTGTAGCTTTAATCTGGAAAACGAAGACGTTTATAAAGGCTTTCAAAGAGCTTTTGTGAACGTCTTTTTTTATTGGTCAACAGTGCTCAAAAATTAGGCAGAATGGAAGAAAAAGAAGGCACATTATACAGGTCTGTTGTGGAGGCAACGGAGAAGCCTCTGATAGAAGAGATTTTAGCGCGTACCAAAGGTAACCAGCTTAGGGCCGCAAAAATATTAGGGATCAACCGCAATACTATGCATAGCAAGATCAAAAAACTGGGGATCAATCCCGATATGTACAAAGATTGAGATGAATAAGCGTGAAAGTTTAGAAAAATACGGATTGTATGATAGAGGTTTTGAGCACGATTCCTGCGGAGTGGGTTTTGTCTGCCATATCCGGGGTTGCCGCTCCCATGAGATCATCCAGCAGGGGTTAGAGGTGCTCAGGCGCCTGGCGCATCGCGGAGCAACCGGAGCAGATCCTGATACCGGAGACGGGGCGGGGGTCTTGATCCAGATACCTCACGCCTTTTTTGCCAGAGTCTGCCTGGATCATAAAATCGATTTGCCATCAGCCGGATTTTACGGAACAGGACTGATATTCATGCCGCAGGATACGGGTGAACGAGAATTTTGCAGAAACATTGTTTCAAAAATCATACGGGAATCAGGGCAAAGACTTCTGGGTTGGCGTAAAGTCCCGTTAGACCCTTCGTGTATCGGTAAGGTCGCCCGCAAGACCCAGCCTGTGATCGAGCAGGTTTTTATCGCAAGCGAAGGCTTAAGAGGGCTAAGGTTTGAACGTCAGCTTTATATTATCAGGAAACAAATAGAAAATATTATCCGCGCCGCGGAATTAAAACAAAAAACCTCTTTTTATATCACTAACCTTTCCAGCCGTACCTTTTCTTATAAGGGGCTGCTTAAGCCAAAACAGCTGGAGGATTTTTTCCCGGACTTAAAAGACCCTTTGATCGAAAGTGCGATCTGCCTTGTGCACTCCCGTTATTCTACAAATACTTTTCCTACATGGGACCTGTCTCAGCCATTCCGTTTCCTGGCGCATAACGGAGAGATCAATACCTTACGTGGTAATATAAATTGGATGCGGGCAAAAGAAGGGTTGCTAAAAAGCGAGTTTTTCGGAAAAGATATTGAAAAGCTTAAGCCGGTGATCGTGCCGGCAGGAAGTGATTCCGCCGCCATAGACAACCTTTTTGAACTTTTGGTATTATCCGGGCGCAGCCTTTCCCATGCGATGATGATGCTGATTCCTTCTGCCTGGGAACAGGATATTCTAATGGAGGCAAGCCTGCGCGATTTTTACAAGTTCCATGCCTGCCTTATGGAGCCCTGGGATGGTCCCAGCTCCATTGCTTTTACCGATGGAGTAAGTATTGGGGCAGTGCTGGACAGAAACGGCTTGCGCCCCGGACGCTATATTGTCACTAAAGATGATTACGTGGTCATGGCTTCCGAGGTGGGGGTATTGGATATCGCTGCCGAGAATATATTAGCATCCGGCAGGTTGAAGCCCGGTGAGATGTTCTTTATTGATACTGCCTGCGGTCGTATCGTAAGCGATGAAGAGATAAAGAAAACAGCAGCTGAAAAAAAGCCTTACGGGAGGTGGTTAAAAAATAACCTGGTGGAATTAGAAGATCTGCCTGTTTGTGAGGCGAAATTCGGAAGGCAGAATATGGAAGACGCCTGCCACAGGCTCAAGGCGAGATACAATCCTCCCGATATCATAACTTTCCTAAAAGCCTTTGGTTATACCCGTGAAGACTTAAAACTGATTCTTAAGCCAATGGCAGAAAATGCAGAGGAGCCGATAGGCTCGATGGGATGCGATACGCCCCATGCAGTTTTGTCAAAAAGACCGCAGTTACTTTACAATTATTTTAAGCAATTATTCGCCCAGGTGACTAATCCGGCGATCGATCCTATCCGCGAAGAACTGGTGATGAGCACAGAGTGTTTTTTTGGCCCCCGCAGGAACATCCTTGAGGAGTCGCAAAGGCATTGCCGCAAACTACACCTGAGGCAACCGATACTGAGCAATGAAGATTTAGAAAAGATTCGCCAGGTAAGAAAAGGGTTTAAGTCTAAGACCGTTTCTTTGTTATTTGAGATCAAAAAAAGAAATGGTTTTCAGCAAGCCTTAGAAAGTATATGTGCCCAGGCAGAGCGGGCGATAAGAAACGGTTATGCCTTTATCATCTTAAGCGACCGCGGAGTCAGCCAGGATTACGCTGCGTTACCTGCGCTTCTGGCGATCGGTGCGGTGCATCAGTATCTGGTCAAGAGGGCTTGTCGGTCGCAAGTTTCGATTATCTTAGAGAGCGCGGAACCCAGGGAGGTGCACCATTTCGCCCTGCTTTTTGGTTTCGGCGCCGGCGCAGTAAATCCCTACCTGGCTTTTGAAAGCCTGTATTATCTGGCCCGGGAAGGCGAGATAGATTTAGGCCTAGAGCAGGCCAGGAAGAATTATATCAAGGCAGTGAATAAAGGTATTTTAAAGATCCTTTCTAAAATGGGGATATCTACTTTACAAAGTTACCGCGGGGCGCAGATCTTTGAAGCCGTGGGACTCCATCCGGAAGTCATCAAGTGTTGTTTTGCCGGGACAACTTCGCGTATAGGCGGAGCGACCATGGATATTATCTCCCAGGAAACTATCTTACGGCATAAAGAAGCCTATCCTGAAGGAAGACTTAATCCGGCTTTGCTTTCAACCGGCGGGCTCTATCAATGGAAGAAAGACGGAGAATTTCATCTTTGGAATCCCGATACCATCTCATTATTACAGGATTCAGTAAGGAAGGGTGATTATAACAAATATAAGGAATTTTCCGGTTTGATTAACGATCAATCGGCAAATCCTACAACTTTAAGAAGTTTATTGAAATTTTCATCTTCAGTTAAGAAAATCCCTATTGAAGAAGTAGAGACGGTTTCCGAGATCGTAAAGCGTTTTGCAGCCGGTGCGATGAGTTTCGGTTCGATTTCCCTCTCGGCGCATGAGACCATTGCCATTGCCATGAACCGGCTGGAGGCTAAATCCAATACCGGAGAAGGCGGTGAAGACCCGGCAAGATTTTTACCTTTGAATAACGGAGATTCCGCGCGTAGCGCTATCAAGCAGGTCGCCTCCGGAAGGTTCGGGGTCACCACAAATTATTTGGTCAACGCCGATGAACTGCAGATAAAGATCGCCCAAGGCGCAAAACCTGGTGAAGGCGGGCAATTGCCCGGCCATAAAGTAAGTGTTAGTATCGCAAAGACCCGCTATACCACTCCGGGAGTTACTTTGATCTCGCCACCTCCGCACCACGATATTTACTCTATCGAAGACCTGGCACAGCTGATCTTTGATCTTAAGAATACTAATCCCAGAGCGCGCGTAAGCGTCAAACTGGTTTCAGAGATCGGCGTAGGAACTATTGCCGCCGGTGTCGCTAAAGGCCATGCGGATATGATCTTGATCTCCGGAGGTGACGGAGGCACAGGAGCTTCACCTTTGAGTTCTATCCGCAACGCAGGATTGCCCTGGGAGCTGGGGCTTTCAGAGGCGCATCAGACCCTGGTTTTAAACGATTTAAGGAGTCGGGTAAGGCTGCAAACTGACGGGCAGATGCGCACCGGAAGAGACGTTGCTATTGCTGCGATCCTGGGAGCAGAAGAATTCGGATTTTGCTCTGCGGCACTGGTAGTCTTAGGATGCGTGATGCTGCGGCACTGCCATTTAAATAATTGTTCGCTGGGAGTAGCGACACAGGATGAGTGTTTAGAAAAACGTTTTCAGGGTAAACCTGAATATCTGGTCAATTACTTTAATTTTGTAGCACAGGAACTCAGGGAGATCATGAGTTCTTTGGGCGTGCGTAAAGTAGAAGAACTAATAGGCAGGACAGATTTTTTAGGATTAGATAAAGGGATTTTACCATGGAAGGCGCAAAAAATCGATTATTCCCGTATCCTTTACTCTCCAAAAGTCGATGCTACGGTAGCAAGATTTTGCCAGTTGGCACGTAATAATGGGATCGAAGAGGTTTTGGACAAGAAGTTGCTCAAGCTTTCTGCGGCGGCATTAAACACAAAGACTCCGGTAAAGCTTGCGACAGACATTAAGAATACTGACCGCGCAACCGCCGCGATGTTAAGCGGAGAGGTCTGTCGCAGATTCGGTGAGCAAGGATTACCCGAAGACACCATTCATATAAATTTTAAAGGAACTGCCGGACAGAGTTTCGGAGCCTGGTTAGCCAAGGGCATTACCCTTGAGCTGGAAGGGATGGGAAATGATTACGTGGGTAAAGGCATATCCGGGGGAAAGATCATCATTTATCCGGATAAAAAAGTGAATTACAAAGCAGAAGAAAATATCATCATCGGCAATACCGCATTTTATGGGGCGATTTTTGGCGAGGCGTATATACGCGGAGCTGGGGGGGAGCGTTTTTGTATCAGGAATTCCGGACTTTTTGCGGTAGTCGAAGGAGTGGGTGACCATGCCTGCGAATATATGACCGGAGGTAAGGTAGTGATCTTGGGCAATATAGGCAAGAATTTTGCCGCGGGCATGTCCGGCGGGATAGCTTATGTTTATGATCCCCGGAGGAATTTAGAGTCAAAATGTAATAAAGAGATGGTAGACCTGGATAAGCCGGATGCGGATGATCTGCGCCAGATCTATCGTCTCTTGCGTAATCATTACAAGTATACACAGAGCGAAGCGGCTTACCGGATCATAGATAATTTCAGCCGAAAGGCCCATGATTTTATCAAAGTAATCCCTAAAGAATACAAACGAATTTTGGGTGTAGTTTCTCGAAGTAGCACCCCAGCTGATTGTAATAGTGGATGTCTTACTTTTCTGCAGGAGGAGGTTTCTGATGGTTAAGCCGGAGTATTTCTTAGAGACCAAGAGGCTTAAGAGCCGCCATCGTCCTGTCAAAGCGAGAGTAAAGGACTATTGTGAAGTAGCGCTACCGCGCCCCGAAGAGAGCTTAAAAGAACAGGCGAGGCGCTGCATGGATTGCGGGACTTCTTTTTGTAACTGGGGATGTCCTTTAGGGAATTATATCCCGGAATGGAATTGTGCGGTTTCAAACGGAAAATTTCCAAAAGCAGCGGTGTTGTTAAACACTACCAATAATCTCGCGGAAGTAACCGGCAGGATATGCCCTGCGCCTTGTGAATATTCCTGCGTCCTGGGGATCAATGACGAGGCAGTGACTATCCGGGAGAACGAATTAGAAATTATAGAGAATGCTTTTAGCCGCGGCCTGGTAAAACCAATGCCCCCCCTAAGGCGTAGCGCAAATAAAATCGCTGTCATAGGTTCCGGCCCGGCTGGGTGGGCTGCGGCAGATGAATTAAATAAGTTCGGGCATCAAGTAGTAGTTTTTGAAAAAGATGATAAGCCCGGAGGGATAATGCGTTACGGGATCCCCGATTTTAAGTTAAATAAATCTATCCTGGACCGCCGGCTGGATATTCTTAAAAAAGAAGGCGTCGAATTTGTTACAAATACCGAAGCAGGAAAAGCCCTGGGATTTTCTAAAATAAAAAAAGAATTTGACGCAATTTGTCTGGCAGGCGGAAGCCGTGTTCCCCGAGACCTGCGCATTGAAGGCAGGGATCTTTTAGGCATACATTTTGCTATGGATTACCTGGTGCAAGCTAATAAAAGAGTAGCCGGCGAAAATTTTGCCCAAGGTGAGTCTATTGACGCAAAAGGAAAGGATGTGGTAGTGATCGGAGGAGGTGATACAGGTTCAGATTGTGTCGGGACCGCGCATAGGCAGCGAGCCAAAAGCGTAACTCAAATAGAACTTTTACCCAAGCCGCCTGCCTGTCGTAGCGCGCATTCCCCCTGGCCGAAGTATCCCATACTTTTTAAGACCACAAGCAGCCATGAAGAGGGAGGACAGAGGAAGTGGTCAATTATGACTAAAAAATTTGTCGGTTCAGGAGGTAAAGTAATAAAACTTTCTTGCGTTAAGGTAGATGCTTGTTGTAAAGAGGTTGCGGGAAGCGGATTTGAGATCAAGGCGGATTTGGTCATTCTGGCATTAGGATTCCTTCATCCTGAGAAAAAAGGACCGATCCAAGAATTAGGCCTTGAGTTTGATCAAAAGGGCAATGTGAAAACCAAAGCCGATTTTATGTCTTCCAAAAAAGGTATTTTTTGCTGCGGAGATATGCGCCGCGGGCAGTCTCTAGTGGTCTGGGCTATTGCTGAAGGAAGAAAAGCGGCGTCTTGCATAGATACCTATTTGAGGTGATTGACTTAAATAAAATATATGTTATACTCAAACCGTAGTCCAAAGAAGAACTACTTCAGTAAACAATGGCGTTTAGTGGCCGGACTGTCGGCGCTAAGCGCTTTTTTATTTTTGAACCTAACTCCTCGTATAGCGCTCGAAAATTTTGTTTAAATTTTCTCGCATACTCGGAGTAAATTCGCGCATACAATTTACGCTCATCCCGCTTTGCGGGCTTCCGTAAATTGTGCGCTCATTTATGTGCGGGATATTCGGGATCTACCCTCATAAGGAAGCTTCAAAAATAGCCTATCTTGGCCTGTATGCCCTGCAGCACCGAGGAGAAGAGGCAGCCGGTATAATCTCCCGCAACGGGCATAAAACGTATCTGCATAAATCCCAGGGGCTGGTGAGTGAAATATTCGATGATAGGGCCCTTAAAAGCTTGCGCGGAGAAATGGCCCTGGGCCATGTGCGTTATTCTACCACCGGAAGCAGCAGCATAAAAAATACCCAGCCGTTTTATGTCAGGTCAAAAGGCCAGGATATTGCCATAGCCCATAACGGGAACCTCATCAATGCGCGCCAGTTACGTAATAACCTTGAAGAGAGCGGCGCGCTTTTTCAGACGTCTATGGATTCCGAAGTCATCGTGCATCTTTTGGCGCATTCACTAAAGAATGATTATAAAGAAGCTATAATCTGGTCATTGGAGCAGCTCCAAGGGGCGTATTCACTTGCGATGATGTTCAATGACGTTTTGGTCGGAGCAAGGGATACGCATGGTTTTCGTCCTCTTTGTCTCGGCCGTTTAGGGGAATCTTATATTTTAGCCAGTGAAACCTGCGCGCTGGATCTGATCGGAGCAAAATACCTGCGTGAAGTAGAGCCCGGAGAGGTCGTATTCATTTATAAAGACCAACTGGAATCTATAAGGCCCTTTACAAATACGCCTTCGGCTTTTTGTATTTTCGAATATATATATTTTGCCCGTCCCGACAGCAACATCTTTGGTCATAATGTCTATGAGGTGCGAAAGAAATTAGGTGAGCAATTGGCTAAAGAGTTCAAGCAAGAGGCGGATATGGTGATGCCTATACCTGATTCAGGCACTTGCGCGGCTTTAGGTTTTGCCCAGGCTTCGAACATCACTTTTGAGAATGCCATGATCAGAAACCATTATATCGGGCGCACCTTTATCCAGCCTTCGCAGTTCTTACGGGATTTCAGGGTGAGGGTAAAGCTTAACCCGGTAGCAGAGATATTAAAGAATAAGAACGTGGTAGTGATAGAGGATTCTATCGTGCGGGGAACGACCAGCAGGGCGCGAGTAAAGACTTTGCGTCAGTCAGGAGCAAAGAAAGTGAATATGTGCGTAAGCTGCCCGCCGTTACGCCACCCTTGTTTTTACGGGATAGACTTCCCTACAAAAAAAGAACTTATTGCCTCAAAGCATACTGTCGATTGGATCAGGGATTTTATCGGAGCAGATTCTCTGGGGTATCTAAGCCTTGAGGGGATGCTTTCGGCAATGCCGGTTACGGGTGAGAATTTCTGCACTGCATGTTTCAGCGGAGACTACCCGGTCAAGCCGCATAAGATACCGGCAAAGAATATGTTTGAGAAAACGACCAGAATAAAAAATCATGGCTAAATTTATCTTTATTACCGGGGGAGTCATTTCTAGCTTAGGGAAGGGCATTACTTCTGCTTCTGTAGGCAGGATCCTCGAGTCACGCGGGATAAAAGTAAGCCTGATGAAACTCGATCCTTATATCAATGTGGACCCCGG
>JAFGET010000066.1 GCA_016931435.1 Candidatus Omnitrophota bacterium | reverse complement strand
TGTGACCTCTTGCTCCCAAAGCAAGCGCTCTAGCCAAACTGAGCCACACCCCGTTGATCTTTTTGCTACTGTGGCGTCCTGCTTCGCCCCTAATAAACATCTAACATTTAGGGGTTTCGCAGGATTTCGCTAAATTTTTATACTGAGCTCAAAACCCCCCGAAGTTCATCAGAGCTCCTTACGGAGTCTACTAAAGGGCGCAGGAGAATGACCAAACCCCGTTGAAAACGTCGTAAAAACAGTTTATCTTAAGGATTATAACATGTAAATAATTCTTTTCAATCTGTAAATTTTAGGTTAGACTAAGGTTATAGCCATGAAAAAAAAGATCATCGCCGCCGTACTCCTGTTATTATCGCTCTTGATATTGGTAGGACTGCTTTACTTAAATAATATCCTTCTGCCCACCAAGATCAAGGGGATGCTCATCCAATCCCTGGAGTCGACCTTAAATTATAATGTAAGTATAGAAAAAATAAGCTACAGCCTCTTCAGGGGGCTAGTCATACAAAACGCCTCTGTCTATGATAAGATCTTCGATGACGAACATAGGATCTTTAGCGTAAAAGAGATATCTTCCCACATCCTGTTTTTGCCGCTTTTAAAGGATAGAAAAGTGGTCCTTCCGGTGGTGCTCATAGACTCACCGCGCGTAAACCTGCGCTATCAAGGAGACGGCAGCACAAACTTTTCCAAAGCGCTTGAGGCTTTCAATCGCAAGGAGCCCGAAAAAAAGAATTCCTTATCTTTCTTTGCTTATAAAGTAAAGATCTCATCCGGCCTTATATCTTTTAAAGACGGGCGCCTTAGCCCTGCGTTTTCAAGGGATATCCAGGATATCGACCTGGGGATGAATTTAGACCTTCCGGACAAGATAGATTTCCTGGCAAAGGCGAGGATAAAGAACGACAATTCCTCTTTCACTATAATATCTCTCGACGGAAAATATAACATTACCTCATCTTCCCTTGATTCAAAAGCAAACCTGCTAAATATAGTCGTCATAGAATTCAATCCTTATCTAAAAAAACTCCCCGTTGTCTTTGAAGCAGGCAGCATAGAAAAAGCCGACCTTAACATAAAACTTAAAGATAAGGTCCTGGGGATATCCGGCAATATCCAGGCCAAAAACTTAAAAGTCAATAAGGATGCTTTTTCGCTTCAGGCAAATATGGCCGTTGATCCGAATATCGATTATAACCTGGAAAATAACGCGCTGGATTATAAGATCGGCTTTAAACTGCTGCAGGCAAATCTAAGCGGGCTGCCCTATATAGAAAAAATCGGAAATATTTGCGGCCTGATCAACCTGACCCCGGATAAACTGAGCGCGGATAATCTCACCCTGGAAGCGCAAGAATCAGCCTTTGGTTTAAAAGCGACCTTAGAAAATTTTACCCGCCCCTATGTAGAGGCCGATTTTACCTGCGATAAACTAACCTTGGAAAAAATATCAGCGCTTTTACCGGGCTTGCCGGAAGGCACGCAGTTAAGCGGAAACGCTAAGTTAGGCCTTACTTTAAAAGGCCATCTCCTTAAGCCTGCGCTTAATACTCAAGCGATATTAGAATTAGACGCAGCGGCGCTAAAAATAGCCGCTTTAAAAGAGCCGCTTTCCGGGATCAAAGGAAAAATAAATTATACTTTTGACAATCTAGAATTAGAGGGTATTTCTTTTGATTACCTGGATATCCCCTATACTTTAAATGCAAAAGCCATCGGCCTGCCGGATGCGCGGATAAATCTGGAGTTGAACTCACTCGAGGTAGATCTAAAATCCGACCTTAAGGTAAAAGGCAAAAATATGCGCATCAATTCCTTCAAGGCAAAATATATGGATTCGCTCTTTGATGTCCGCGGAGATTTGGATATAACCCAAATGACTAACCCTGTTTTAGACCTGGTGTTAAAATCAAGCTTTAAGGCAGAAGACCTGGCAAAGATAGATTTTCTGCCGGGTTCAGAAAATATTACCCGGGCTAAATTAAGAGGGCCTTTTGAAATATCCGGCACGCTCGCCGGAAAAGCGAAGGACTACAAAAGCTGGGATATATCCGCCAAATGCAGCTCTGATTCTGTATCACTGTACAATTTTTCGCTGAATAAATTATCCTTTAACCTGACGCAAAAAAACGGCACCCTGAATATAAGCCGCTTTAACGCTTATCCTTATGACGGAACGCTTAATCTTGAATTAAACACTGATCTTAAGACCGCTCCCGCGCAGAATTATTTAAAGGCAAGCCTTTCAAAGATCAACCTGGCCAAATTAAAACAGGATACCGGACTAAGGGATAAAGATATAAGCGGCACCTTAAACGCCGACTTTGAATTAAGCGGAGATTTTAAAAACCCTGTTTCCTTGATGGGGACAGGTGCATTTGCCATAACCGAAGGCAATCTCTGGAAACTTGACCTTTTAAAGGGCCTGGGGGAGTTGGTGCTTCTGCCTGATTACGAAAAAGTCAGCATGAAAGGAGCCTCCGCCGATTTTTCGGTGGCAAATAAAAGCTTCTCTACCGAAAACTTAAACCTTGCGGGAGAACAGTTAAAAATCGAAGCCCGGGGCAGCCTGGGCTTTGACGGAGCGTTGGATTTCCTCGCTAATTTACGGGTGAATAAAAACCTGATCAAGGAATCAAGCGACATCAGGAAATTCACTACCGCCATAATCGGAGAGCTAAGTCAAGCCTTCTCGGTCAAGATCACGGGCACCCTGCAAAAACCGGAATATAAGATCATCCCGGTAGCCGCCGAGCTTATAAAAAGTATCAAGGATTTTTTCTTAGGTAAGTAGAAAGCAGGGCCTTTGTCTTTGACAGCGCCCTGTAGCGGTGGCTGATCTTGTGTTTTACGCGGATACCCAGCTGGGCAAAAGTCTTATTATATTTAGGCACGATAAAAAGCGGGTCATAGCCAAACCCGAAAACCCCTTTTAACCCCTTAGCGATAATACCGAAGCACTTTCCCTCGCAGGCCCCTACCAGGCCCTTCTTATCGGCTAATGCCACGGCGCAGACATAATGCGCCTTTCTTTTTCCTTTAGGCAGCCCCTGCATAAGCTTCAAGACCCTGGCGTTATTCTGGGGGTCGCTTTTGTTCTTACCGCAAAACCTGGAAGAACGCACTCCCGGAGCGCCGCCGAGGGCGTCAATGCAAAGCCCGGAATCTTCTCCAAGCGCAAGCGAACCGAAATAACGCGCGGTTACAACGGCTTTTTTTACGGCATTTCCTTTAAAGGTCTTTGCGTTCTCGATAATGCGGGGGATCTTAGGAAAATCCAGAAGGGAGACTACTTGCAGGTCAAGGCTCGAAAGGAGCTCTTTTATCTCTTGCAGCTTTTTTTTATTTTTTGTAGCGACGATCAAGCGCTTTTTCATAAGAGGCCGTCTAAAAGCTTCCTTTGCATGGCGACCAGCTCTTCGATGCCTTTCTTTGCCAAAGAGAGCATGATATCCATTTGCTCTTTTTTAAACGGCCTGCGCTCTGCCGTACCCTGTATCTCGATAAACTCCCCGCTTCCGGTCATGATCACATTCATGTCTACCTCAGCCTGGGAATCCTCGTCATAACTTAAGTCTAATATCGGAGTCTGCTCTAAAATGCCGACGCTTGTCGCCGCCACAAAATCCCTGATAGGGATCCTTGAAATCAGGCCGTCTTTTTTTAATTTACCCAGAGCATCGACTAAAGCGATAAAACTTCCGGTGATAGAGGCGGTGCGCGTGCCTCCGTCTGCCTGCAGGACGTCGCAGTCAAGCCAGATAGTGCGCTCACCTAAGGCGCGCATCTCGGTGACCGTGCGCAAGGACCTGCCTACGAGCCGCTGTATCTCATAGGTGCGGCCGGAATCCTTTGAGCGCGGAACACGTGTCTTGCAGGAACGCGGAAGCATGCCGTACTCTGCGGTCACCCAGCCGGTACCAGAATTCCTTAAAAACGGCGGGACGCTTTCTTCGACAGAAGCAGAACATACTACCCTGGTATTGCCTAATTCTATCAGGCAGGAGCCTTCGGCATAGCTCATGTAATTGCGCGCAACTTTTACTATCCTTAATTTATCAGTTCCTCTATTATTAAACCTTTGCATATGTATCCTCCTTCGCCCTCTAATATACCTACGAGAGCCCTGTCGGGCTTCGGAGGACTGCGCTATATTGTTTTATATTGGTGCTTGTACTTTTCAAAAACATCTTTTCCCTTACTATCTATCCCTACGATCAAAGGCAGGTCTTTTACTTTCAACTCATATATTGCCTCAGGCCCCAGCTCCTTATAGGCTATGGGGCGTGCAGACTTTACATATTTAGAGACCAATGCCCCGCAGCCGGCAAAGGCCAAAAAATACACTGCCTTATTCTTTTTGATCGCAGCAACTACCTCTTTATCTCTCGAGCCCTTTCCGATCATTCCTTTTAAGCCGTGTTTAAGCAGAGCGGGGGTGAATTCGTCCATGCGTTTACTTGTGGTAGGGCCGCAGGAGCCGATAGCTTTTCCTTTGGGAGTCTTGGTCGGGCCGCAATAATAGATGGCCTGGCCTTTTAAAACAAAAGGTAATTTAACGCGCTTTTTGATCTGCTCCGCCAGTCTCTTATGCGCCTGGTCGCGGGCAGTATAGATCACCCCGCTTAAAAGCACTTCTTCCCCGCTTCTTAAGCCTGCGATCTGACGGTGATCTAAAGGGGTATTTATTCTTTTCGTATGCATCTCGTTTAGACAGCTTATCTTCAGAGCAAAACGCTCGCGCTTCTTAAGGCGTGGCAACTTATACTTACGGCAACGGGGAGGCCGGCAATATGCGTAGGATATTTTTCTATATTTACTGCCAGGGCAGTGGCCCTACCGCCTAAGCCCATGGGGCCGATGTTTAACTTATTGATCTCCTTTAATAACTTTGCTGTAAGCGGGTCGATAGTCGATGGTCGATGGCCTATGGTCTTAAGCAAAGATTTTTTCGCCAATAAAACCGCGTAATCGGCAGTTGCGCCGATACCTACTCCAACGATATACGGCGGGCAGGCATCCGGCCCTGCGCTTTTTACCGTTTCAATGACGAATCTTTTGATCTCTTCTGTATTTGCCGTGGGGTTGAACATCTTAAGCTGCGTCTTATTTTCACAGCCAAAACCCTTAGGCAAAACGGTTATTTTGATCCTTTTGCCTTTGACTATATCGGTATGTATGACTACCGGCGAATAGCCTGGCCCAAAGCGCAAAAGAGGGTCCGGGACAATGGAGTTACGCAAGTATCCTCTTTTATAACCTTCCTCTATCCCCTTATTTATCGCTGACTTCAGCTCTCCGCGGATCAAGACATCCTGGCCGACCTCTAAAAATACCGTGGGCAATCCCGTGTCCTGGCAGATCGCCAGCCTTTCTTTTTTTGCGATACGCGCGTTCTCTATTATCGCCGCCAATATCGACTTTGCCCTTTTGTTTTTTTCCCCGGCGCGCGCGCTTTTAAGCGCGGATAACACATCCGGCCTTAAGGAAAAATTCGCCTTGAGGCATAATTGCGCTACGGCGTTTTTGATCTTTTCTGCTTTTATTATCCTCATCTTATGCGCTAACACCCATTTCTGCGGTGACTGTGGTCGTGATGCCGCCGCGGGGATTAAAGATCCCGGTGATCTTCATCCGGCGCGGTTTTACCGCTTTGACCAGGTCTTCAAGCATCTTGTTCACCAGGTTCTCGTGAAAGATCCCCAGGTTACGGAAGAAGATCGTATACATCTTGAAAGACTTAAGCTCCAGGCAATATTTATCCGGGCAATATTCTATTTTGATCAGCGCGAAATCCGGCAACCCGGTCTTAGGGCAGATACAGGTAAATTCCGGCACCTCCAAAGCGATAGCGTAATCTTTATCCGGATACTGGTTTTTAAAGACTTCGATGCGCGGAGTCTTTAGCTTGCGCACAAAAGACTGTAATCCCTCGTAACTTGACCTCTTTTTCATCTTAGCCTACCCCCAGGATCTTATGCATCTGCGGCACCAGGCGCGCCTTTATCTTCTCCGATAAACAAATATCCCTGAACCTCTCCAATTTTTCTTCAAGGAGCGCGTAATCGCATTCGCCGTCCGGCTGCAGGATAAGAGGGATGTCTTCGTTTATGTCTTTGATCAAGGCCAGGGCCCTCTTCAAGTCGTATTCTTCGGTGTTTTTGCAGATGACTGCTTTTAAAAAAACATCTTTTTGGGAAGCGATCTTTAAAAAAGCGTGGTGCTCCCCCCAGTAATCCTTAAGCCCGGTCGAGCTGGGGAATTTTAAGTCCATGGCTATTATATCCGCGCCCTCGATCACCTCTTTTAGCGCCGAAGGCAGCGTCCCGTTCGTCTCAAGGTAATTCTTTGATCCGCGCTTATGATTCAAAGCGAAGATATTTTTTAAAAACCCTTTCTGCAGGAGCGGTTCGCCTCCGGTAAAAGAAACGGAATGGAATTTACCGGGATGACCCTTGAGCCTTTCAAGTAATTCTTCGGGAGTATATTCCCGAAAAGCATATAAAGGCGTATCGCAGAATTTACAGGCCAGGTTACATCCGAAAAAGCGCACAAAAATCTGCCTTACGCCCATATAAAGGCCTTCTCCCTGCATGCTTTCAAAGATCTCGGATATCTTTCCTCTCATCTCTTTCTATATGCCTACCTGTTATCTGCTCTTTAGCGCGGGATCGACCATGCCAGCCTCCCTGAATCCCTTGGCGCGGTAATAACAGCTGCCGCATTCATTACAGGGAGCGCTTTTTCCTCCGTAACAGGACCAGGTCAGCTCAAAAGGCACGCCTAATCTTTTACCCAGCCTTATGATCTCTGCCTTCTTTTTATCCTGCAGAGGGACCAGGATGGATATTTTTTTCTTGCGCGCCCCTGCCGCGGTGCCTTTTGCGATCACCTGCCGGAAGGCCTCAAAAAATTCCCTGCGGCAATCCGGATATCCCGAATAATCCTCCTGGTGCGCCCCGATAAAGATCGACTCGGCCCGGATAGCTTCGGCAAAAGATAAAGCAAAACTCAAGAAAATAATATTCCTCCCCGGAACATAAGTCAGGGGTATTTTCTTGGCGCCGGAGACCTGATACCTGGCACCAATATCTGACCTTTTATCGAGAAGGCTTGACCCCTTCCAGGGAAGGCTGAATTTGATCAACTGATGCCGGCAACCGCCTGCGCGGGCAATCTTCTTGGCGAAAACTAATTCTTTCTTATGCCGCTGCCCGTAATCAAAGATAAGGCAGGAACAATCGTAACCCTGAGCCAGCGCAGAATAAAGCGTGACCGCCGAATCCAGCCCCCCGGATAAAAGAACGACTGCCCGCCTGCCTGAAGAGGCGGGGCCTTTTTTATTCATAATATGTCGCTGATGAAGAATCGGACTCCCAGACTGTCACCGAATAGACGTCGACTTTCCGCGCCCTCATCCTATCGTAGAGGTATTTGGCGATATTTTCAGAAGTAGGGTTCACTTTTTTAAAATACGCGATTTTATTTAAATGTTTATGGTCTAGGGTGTCGAGGATAGC
Organism: Candidatus Omnitrophota bacterium; assembly: GCA_016931435.1. Taxonomy (GTDB): domain Bacteria; phylum Omnitrophota; class Gorgyraeia; order Gygaellales; family Profunditerraquicolaceae; genus JAFGET01. The sequence goes on along the minus strand of JAFGET010000066.1, from coordinate 1,702 downwards.
GTTTAACCTGGCTTTTAGAAGCTTAAAATCCATGACCATGCCGGTCTTATCGGTCTTAGGCTTGCGCACTACTACTCCCACCTTCCAGTTATGGCCGTGTAGATCCTCGCACTTTCCCTTATAGCCCCTTAAATTATGCGCGGAGCTGAAATCACCCTCGATTCGCACGCTATACATTATTCACCTTCTTTGCGTTTTTTACGTTCTGGCCTAAGAACCTTTTAGCCAGGCCGCTGAACCATTCGGGATTATCGCTGACAAAAAACCGCTGTTTTCCTTTGCGCTTGCGGTTAAGCGAACCTTCGGCGCTTAAGATATTTTTTACTTCCAGGGCGACTTGCTTGGCGGAATCGATCAATTTTATCCGCTCGCCCATTATTTTTTTGATCACGGGTTTCAATAACGGGTAATGCGTGCAGCCTAAGATCACGGTATCAACGCCCGCCTTTTTTAAAGGCGCAAGGTAAGTCCTGGCTACTTCCGTTACGGTCTTTCCCTGAAGCCATCCCTCTTCCGCAAAAGGGACGAACAAGGGGCAGGAAAACGCCGTCACCGAGATCCCCGGGTCGAGTCTTTTTATCTCGATCTCATAGGCGCGGCTGCTGATAGTACCGCGAGTGCCGATGACGCCGATGCGCTTATTCTGGGTGGCGTAAACCGCTTCTTTTACTCCGGGCGAGATCACTCCCACGACCGGCACCCGGAAATGGTTCCTGATCACCGGCAAGGCGACGCTGGAAGCGGTATTACAGGCAACGCAGATCATTTTTACGTCCTGTTTTAAAAGAAGCAGGATGTTTTCGATAGAAAAACGGATGATCGTCTCTTTTGATTTTATACCATAGGGCACCCGCGCGGTATCTCCGAAATAGACTATGTCCTCGCAAGGCAATTGCCTGATCAATTCCCTGACTACGGTCAGTCCCCCGACCCCCGAATCAAAAACTCCTATAGATTTCATCTTTTGGCTACCTCCGTTGTTTTACAGGCTCCGGCGTAATCCTTGATGCCTTTTACGATCGCTTCGGTAATACTCTGGCGGTAATATCCGTTCTTAAGCAGCTTTTCTTCCTTGGCATTGGAAAGGAATCCGGCCTCAACCAAGACCGCCGGCACGTGCGCCCCTTTTAAGACCACAAAATTGGCGCCCTTTAGACGCATAGGCTTTGAGCTGAGCATGGATCTAAAACTTTTTTTCAAGTAACCGCCCAAACCTATGGATTCGGCGCGGCTGTGATTATATATCATATCCCAGACAATGGCCTTTACGTCGGTCGATGCTCGGTAAAAATAAGAGCTGTCTAGATCTAAAGCCAGTTCCCGCGCGGCGGTCAAAGCGCGCTTGCTATCGTCCGCTTTTTCCGAAGCGTGATATATCTCTATCCCCGATAAGCTCCTTACCCGGTTAGCATTACAATGCAAACTTACAAAAAGGTCGGCTTTTGAATCATGGGCAATCTCTACGCGCCTGGCTAAAGGGATAAAAGTATCGTCTGTGCGGGTCATTATGACCTCAGCCCCTTCTTGGCGCAACAGGCTGGCGAGCCTTTTTGCCATATCAAGATTAAGGTCCTTTTCTTTCGTCCCGCTTCTTCCGATGGCCCCGGGGTCACTCCCGCCGTGGCCGGGATCTATCACGATCTTTTTTATTCCTAAAGAAACCAAAGACTCTTTGGCCGGGATGGCTTTTGCCGGCGCCCCC
>JAFGET010000065.1 GCA_016931435.1 Candidatus Omnitrophota bacterium | reverse complement strand
TAATCTGGTCGATACTAAAGCTTGCAACACGGAAATAAAAGAAACTTTTGTTCAATTAAAGTACGCCTTAGAGCGCATCCAGGCAAACGTCATCCAGGGAGGAGAAGTCGTAAGGGGCTTGCTTAAATATTCCAGGCCGGGAGATTCCGGGCTTGAGCCGTTGGATTTAAATATAATACTAGACCGGACCTTAGAAATGGTACAGTTTAAGGTAAAATTGTCTGAGATCGATATCGTGCGGGACTATCCGGATGGCCTGCCGAAAATAAAAGGAAATTTAACGCAGCTTGAAGAAGTATTTTTTAATTTTATAGATAACGCTTATGACTCTATAGTAGAGCGCAGGGAGTTTTTGGGTGAAGGCGGGTACCGGGGCAAGATCACAATTTCAGCAAAACCGAACCGTAGTTATGAGCTGGTGATCACCCTTGAGGATAACGGTATGGGGATCAAAACGGAAAATAACGATAAACTCTTTACGCCATTTTTTACTACCAAGGCCTCCACGCGTTCAGGGACCGGGTTGGGGTTATACGTAATCAAAAAAATAATCACCGAGAACCATAAAGGAAAAATAAGTGTCGAGTCCGAGCATAAGGTAGGCACGCGTTTTATCATCATGCTGCCGCTTGCTAAGTCAATCCATTGATTGCAGTTACAAGGGAGGCGCCGCAGACAGATGGCAAAATTATTGATAGTAGACGATGAAGCCGATGTGCGGGAATTTACGGCAAATTTTTTCCGCAGGCGCAGTATCGATGTGATTACCGCTTCCGGAGGCAGGGAGGCGCTTGAGATCACGCGAAAGCACAGGCCGGAATTGGTATTATTAGATATCCGTATGGAGGGTATCAGTGGCATTGAGACCCTAAAGCGTATCAAGGAACATGACAAGAGCATCAAAGTAATCATGGTCACCGGAAAAAAACCGGAAGAAGAGGATGCTTATGGCAGGTGCCGGCAATTGGGCGCCTCGGAATACATCCTTAAGCCGCTTAAATTAGATGAGTTGGAAAAAATAGTAAAAGATATCTTAAAAGACTGATGACCACGCTTAATTATAAAAAGGAACTTGAAGCCGCCGCCAAAGGCATGCTTTTAGTCCATGAACCTGATGCCTTGATTAAAATGATCTTACGCACTATCGTTCAGAAAGTGCGTGTTTCTCACGCCGGTATATTATTGCAGAAGAGGGATGAAAAAACGCAGAAAGAGACATACGTGCTTACGCTTTCCAGGGGGCCCTTAGGGGTAAAGATTCCGGCGGGCTTTGTGCGCCTTGACCAGGATAATCCGTTGATCCGTTTCTTCAGGGAAAATAAAGAGAAAAAATTCTTTTGCGAAAAGACAGTCTGTTATGAAAAGGCAAAAAAGCTGTTAAAAAACGGTAACGGTTCGCAATTAAATAAACTCCTGAAAAATGTCTTGTATCAGATGGAAATCTTTGAATCCGTGGCCTGTATACCCAGTTACGTCAGGGAGGAATTATTAGGAGTATTGATACTGGGCAGAAAAAATAACGGGAAAAAATTCACCCAGGAAGAACTGGATTTCTTTATAGCTATCAGCTCAAACGCGGCAATGGCGGTCAGGAACGCCCAGCTTTTTACGGATCTAGAATCTGAGTTGGAAAAAAAACATAAGCTTTTTATCCGAACCACCGTAGCCCTTGCCGCCGCTATCGACGCCAAGGACCATTATACCCACGGCCATATCGGCAGGGTCGCCGAACTTTGCTTTAAAATCGCAAAAAAGCTTAAAAGTAAAAATAAAAAAATAATCAATTCAAAGTTCCTGGAGCACCTGCATATCGCCGCTTTATTGCACGATATCGGCAAGATCGGCATCCCTGATTCTATTTTGAACAAAAAAGGCCCTTTGACTGATGAAGAAAATGCCATAATGAAACAGCACCCGTTATTGGGTATGAACATCCTTGAGCCGATAAAGGAACTCGAAGATTCTATTTTGGGCGTTAAGTTCCATCATGAAAGGTTTGACGGCACCGGGTATCCGCAGGGCTTAAAAGGGGAAGAAATCCCGCTTATTGCCGCGATAGTCTCGGTAGCCGACGCTTATGACGCCATGACCACCGACAGGCCATATAATCAGGCATTACCGAAAGAAAAAGCGATAGAAGAGATCAGGAATTTATCCGCAAAACAATTTTCTCCCCGCGTCACGGAAGCCTTTACCGACCTTTACCGCGAAGGTAAAATATAACCGTTGCCTAAACCAGAATATTGTGCTAAATTAAATAAATTATGGTAGTTAGGGAAAAAATCAACTACGCCGTTTTTGTAGTCTCGCTTGGGGCGGCCCTTGCCGTTAATCTTTATTTCCGCTCCTTTACCATCTTTTTTCCGCAATTTAAAAAACAGGCCCAGGTTCTTCTGGAGCAAAATATCCGCAAGGAAGCAGTCAATCAGATCGATCAGCAATTCAAAGATTATAATTCTCTGGTCAAGAAGAGGCTGGTAAATTCACTGGTCTCGGATTATAAGAGGATGCAGAAAGGCAAGATCCAGCAGATGCTCGGTGAGGGCTACCGTAAATTAAAAGACAAGTTCCAGGATGAAAACGGACAGACTTATCTGATGGAGCTTGATTGTTGGCATTGGGGCCGCTATGTGGATAATGTCCTGCGCCTCGGGCATCCGGGCGATATTGTTTCAGAAGGACGTCAAATAGATACCCTTATGCTGGCGCCTTCCGGGGGCGGTATCACCTGGAGCCATTTTCTTTTTTATTTGAGCGCTTTTCTTTATAAAGTTTTTTCCTTTTTTAAAAATGTGCCCCTGAATACTTTCTTGTTTTATTTGCCTCTCTTATTTTCTTCGGTATTTTTCATATGCCTTTATCTTTTTTGTTGCCTCAACTGGAACCACAGGGTCGCCTTGATCACTTGCCTGTATGCCGGATTAGCCCCGGTTTTTCTTTCGCGCAGTTTCGCCGGATGGTTTGATACCGATATCCTGAATTTACTTCTGCCGCTTTTGGCGGTCTGGGCCTATCTTTCGGCTTATCAGGCGGCCTCTTTAAAAAGGCGGGCCTTTTGGCTGTTCGTATCGGGTTTCTGGACGGGCTTATTTTGTTTTACCTGGCCCAACTGGTGGTTCATATTTTTTATTTTTATCGCTTACGAGGCTTATTCACTATTGAATCTGTTCTTTATTTATTTACAGTATAAACAAAAGGATCCTGCTCTGGTTAAGGCGCACGCAGTTTCTCTGGGTTTATTTTTAATTTTCACTTTTTTCTGCGTGGTTTTATTCTGTGGGATGGAGCCCTGGAGGAATATTTACGCTCAGCTTAAAGAGGTCATATCCTTAAATGAGCCGCTGGGTTCTTCTATCTGGCCCAATGTCTACGTTACCGTAGGGGAATTGCAGGGTATAGATTTTCCTCATATCGCAAGTGCCATAGGAGGGGCTTCATTTTTTATCTTTGCTTTGATCTCGGCGGTCTTCCTTTTCCTGACAACTCCGCGAAACAGCCGCTATACCTTATTTCAGCGCGAAGCCGTGATCATTATGATATTTTGGCTGATCAGCATGTTCTTTGCCTGTTTTAAAGGCGTGCGTTTCTCGATGTATCTGATCATCCCCTTAGGTTTATGCCTAGGTTGCGTAATCGATGAGATCTATCGCCATAGAAAACACAGCCGTTCTGCGCTGATCATTTTTATTTTAGCCACTGTTTTATTCAGCGCAAAAGCGGTAGGTAACGGCTACAGGACCGCTTCCGGGCTCTTTCCTTTCATGAATGATACCTGGCATAAGGTATTGCTTGAGATGAAAGAAAAGACCCCTCCTGATGCGATAATAAATTCCTGGTGGGATTTCGGTGATTGGTTCAAGGCTGTTTCCAGGCGCAGGGTCATCTTTGACGGCCAGAGCCAGAATACCCCGCAGGCATACTGGATGGCCAGGGTGCTTTTATCAAATGACGAAGAGGAAGCGGCAGGGATTTTGCGGATGCTCAATAACGGAGGCAACAAGGCTTTTGATGCGCTCAACCGGCATTTCAAAGAGCCTTTTAAAAGCGCCATATTCCTGGAAAAATTATTGGCTTGCCGGTCGAAAAAAGAAAAGGATGGGTTATTGAAGGAGCTACCCGAAGGCATAAAGGCCGAGTTAGTAAGGCTCCTTTTTGATAATTCTGCCAAGGCTTATTTTTTGGTTGATTCGGTAATGCAGTATAAATTTTTCTCTGTTTCCTATGTAGGAAATTGGGATTTTATAAAATCATATATTTCCGGAAACCTGGGCAAACAGGATAAGGAAGGGCTGATTGCCAATACCATAAAATTCGGAGTGACTGCCGAAGAGTCCAGGAAGTTATATGAGGAAGCAGCCCTGATTTTGCCTCACGAATTAGATAACTGGATCTCACCTATTTATACGTTTAATAGCGGTTTGGGCAAGGGTCGTGAAAAAGGCAGCATTGTTTTATTCGATAACGGCCTGGTTTATAATCCCAAGGAGAAGAATATTTATATTTACTCTACGCAGGAAAAAAAATATATCATCTTCAAGCACCTTTTTATTTTTAAGCCGGATAACAGTTTCGAGGAGATCATTTATCCCGAATATGATTCCGGGCTTGCGGCGTTAGTCTTTAAGGATAAGGAGGGGTACCGCTCCATGCTCTTAAGCCCGGAATTAGCCAAAAGCATGTATGTGCGGCTGTTTTTTATGGGCGGGGCGGGTTTGAAGAACTTTAAGCCCTTTTTGGAAGAATCGGGAAACGATACAGTGATAAAGGTATTTGAGATAAATTGGGGGTAATTTATCTATGGATGAAAATATCGAAGTCTCCGTGGTCCTGCCCTGCTTGAACGAAGAGGATTCCATTGGAATTTGCATCGGGAAAATCAAGGAAGTCTTTCTTAGAGATAAAGTAATAGGGGAGATCATCGTGGTAGATAACGGCTCAAAAGACAGGTCAAAAGAGATAGCCGCTTCATTAGGGGCAAAAGTATTTTTTGAACCTGAACCCGGATACGGCGCGGCGTATCTTAAAGGGATCAGCGAGGCAAAGGGCAAGTATATCATCATCGGCGACAGCGATAATACTTACGATTTTTATAATACATCGATATTTTTAGAGAAATTAAGGCAGGGGTATGACCTGGTGATGGGCTCAAGGTTTAAAGGGAAGATACATAGGGGGGCGATGCCCTGGGCTAATCGTTATATAGGGAATCCCATCCTTTCCGGGATATGCCGCCTGTTTTTCAGGACTTCGCTTTCCGATATCCATTGCGGCATGCGCGCTTTTACTTCTTCAAGCTGCCGCAGGATGCAGCTTAAAACACTAGGCATGGAATTTGCCACGGAAATGGTGGTTGCCGCCATCCAGAATAACCTGAAGATCTGCGAGATACCCGTGGATTACCATTTAAGGCAGGGAGAATCCAAGCTTAAGCCTCTTGCCGACGCCTGGAGGCATATGCGTTTTATGTTGCTCTATTGCCCTTTGTGGCTGTATTTTATCCCGGGTGTTACAGGGTTGGTCCTAGGTCTTTCTTGCGCCTTGGTTTTATTAAAAGGCCCCTTTTTGTTTTTGGGCCGTTATTGGGATGTGCACGTGATGGCTTTTTCCTCAGTCATCTCTATACTTTCTTATCAGGTCATCAACCTGGGAGTCTACGCGCATATATTCGCCGTAACCCAGGGCTTCCTGCGGCATGATAAATTCATGATCTTTTTCGGCCGATACTTTAGCCTTGAGAAAGGCATTGTTTTAGGAGGAGTATTTTTCGCTTTAGGGATAGGGGTAAGCGCATTCATTTTCATTGATTGGTTTTTTAAGAGCTTCGGCGAATTATACAGGATAAGAGAGTCTATTTTTGCCATGACCCTGTTGATCATCGGCCTGCAGACAGTATTTTCTTCATTTTTTATCAGCCTGCTTTTATTAAAGAAGACGGGTAAATAAAGCTTAAGTTATTCCTTCCAAAGACCAAGGTTTATGTTGATGAAAATAAAGGCAAAAACGATCTTATTGCTTATTTTGTTTTTAGGTTTCATCTTAAGGTCGGCCTCTTTGGATTTTCCTTCTATCGGATACCATAATATGAAGGAAAATGAGTATCTTTCCATGGCAGAAGAGATGGTCCGGACAGGGGATTTTGTCAGCAGGAGGGTATATTTTTACAACGCTTTTAAAGATGACCCCATGATGGAGTTGTATCCTCAGCTTCCGCTGGTTTCCTATCAGATCATTGCTTCGTGGGAGCTTTTAGGCGCTAACCTTTGGGGCCCGCGCCTGATAAATATATTTTTTGGCTTAGCCTCAATTCTGGTCATTTACGCCATGGCGCGGATACTTTTTGATAAGAAAAGATGGGCCTTGTTTTGCGCGCTTTTGCTTTCAATCATGCCCTTGGCTGTATTTTTTTCCCGTAACCTTCAGCCGGAAAGCCCG
>JAFGET010000064.1 GCA_016931435.1 Candidatus Omnitrophota bacterium | reverse complement strand
GCTACCTCCGGCACTATCGCCGAATCTACCTGTAACTCTCCGTCGATCAAAAGCTCCGGCTGCATTTCCCTGGCTAACCTTAAGGCCTCAACGATCTTATCAATGTTCCTTCCCTTTGCGGAACCTTTTGTAGAATAGCTCAACAGCGCTACCTTTGGAGTAGTCGCAAAAATCTTTCTTGCCAATTTTGCGTTTGCCACGGCGATACAAGCCAGCTGCCTGGCGGTAGGATCGGGAATAATGCCGCAGTCCGCAAAGATAAAAGAACCTTCTTCCCCGTAAGGGCAATCCGGGACTTTCATGATGAAACAACTTGAAGCCACGCTTATTTCTTCGTCGACTCCCAGGCATTGTATGGCTGCCCTTGCCACATCCGGAGTTGTATGGCTGGCTCCGGCGACAAACCCGGCAGCATCCCCCTTATGCGTCATTATTGCCGCGTAATAAAGCGGGTCTTCTAAAACCTTTTGCGCCTCTTCCTCGGTTATTCCTTTTATCTTACGCAAGTCGTAATAAATCCGGGAGTATTCCTTTTGCTTTGCCTTATCCAGGTTACCCTTACCCAGCAATATCACTTCGGCTATTGCCTCTTCTTTGATTATTCTTGCCGCTTCCCTGACGCGTTCATCTTCTATCTCCGGAAGGGCGATAACCCTGGGATTGGCTTTTGCCTGCATCCTGATCTTTTTGACGATATCCATTTTCTACATCCTTTTTGATATTGAATCCAAATCGACATAATCGCGGATTATTTGTTTGACTATCGCTATTTTCTCAGTGTCTTTAGGCCTTATTTTTATATTTATATCGTGGATCTTCGAAGCGCAATTATATGTATCATCCCTGGATAACATTACCGGTATGCATTCATCTTTAAAGGCATCGATTATTTCCTCGGCCGGCATAAGGTCTCCGCTCAAGACTATACCGGAGATCCTGTTTTTTTGTTTATGAGAATCTAAAGCGAGTTTAAGGATGTCCTCCCTGTCACCCGGGGTAATGACCAGGCTCTGGTCTACTATGTATTTACGCGCGTCTTTAGGCTGCATCGCCCCCACTACGATCCTTGATACACGGTTATCAAGGACCGCGTCATCGCATTTAAAGACTAATTTAAAACGCGTCTCTTCTGCGATCTGACGGATAGTCGGATATGAAAGTATAGGCTTATAAGGGATCACTCCCAGCACATCGATACCTTTGCGGCGAAAACCCCGGCGCACCAGGTCATTTATTTTCTCGAACTTTTCTGGCATTACTTTATTGACTATCACCCCCAGGACCTTGACGCCCGCTTTTTCAAAATATGCCTTATCCAGCATTATCTCATCTATGGGCCTGCCGATCCCCCCCGAAGAGACCAAGATCACCTTAGAACCCAGCATCCTGGCAACCTGAGCGTTGGAATGGTCAAAAACCGACCCCACTCCGGCGTGGCCGGTCCCCTCAATGACTACCAGATTCTGTCCGCTGGCGACCCTGCCGAAAGAACTCCTGATCTGGCCGCTGATCGCCCCAGGGTCTGGTTTTAAAATGTATTTTTCTGTAAAACCCTTTTCTACCGCCACCGGGCTCATGTCTTTTAACTTACACTTTATGCCATAGGCCTTAAGCGCATCTTCGACCAGAAGTGAATCCTCGTCAATCTTTAACCCCTCTTCTTCCAGATATCTTTGGCCGACGGGCTTAATAAATCCTACCTTTTTATACGACTCCTGCAGGTTAAGCACCATCCCTAAGGCAACCGTAGTCTTGCCGTCATTCTGTTTAGTAGCCGCAATAAATACTTTTTTCATCCGGTTAAACGAAAACGCTTAAATGCCTGAGCGGCGGATATGATTGTTTTAAAAAAAGAAGGGAAAGATATTTTCTGTTTACGCGATCTCTTCTATTTTTTGCTTAAGCTGTAGCTTGCTCTGGACCCCCACCATCTGCTCGATCACCTTGCCGTCTTTAAAAAACATCAGGGTGGGAATAGACATTATCCCGTAGCGTGTTGCGACTTCCTGGCTTTCCTCTACATTGACCTTGGCGATCTTGACCTTGCTGCCGCACTCACTGGCAAGCTCTTCTAAGACCGGGGCGATCGCCTTACATGGGCCGCACCAAGGCGCCCAAAAATCCACTAAGACAGGCGTCTTCGATTCCAAGACTTCCGTTTTAAAATTCGCGTCGCTTAAATGCAACAATGCCATTTGCTTCCTCCTCGTAGTTCGTTAGAAAAATCAAAACAGCCCGTCTCATTATTACGCCGATAGCCGATCCAAAAAAACACTAACCTTAAGTAACACAAGCATTTTTCAGCTATTTAACAGGGATATAAAATATCATAAATATACCGCTGATGCAAGAAAAACTTGGAGACGCTTCAAAAACTTGGGGGACGCTTCTAATTTTTCATGGCCTCGTTTCAGTTTGAAAAATAGAAACGTCCCCCGGGTTTTTATTCAATCTCAAAGGAGATCACGATATTAAAAGAAAGCTGGGGATAATCAAGTTCCTCGGGGAATGCGGGGAAAGGCGATGCCTCGTTGATGCTTCTTGAGGCCACCTCCCTTAAGTACGGGCTTGCCGCCGATTTCTCTTCGGAGAGCTTAAGCTCTTTTAAAGAGCCATCGGAGAAGATCACAAAAGATAAATAAACTTCGCCCGTCTCGGTGCGCGCGTAATTCTGATAAGCCGAACGCCGGATCTTTTCGCGCACGATCTGGTAATAACTTATATAAGAGGGGTTATTTATTTTATTCGGTTCAAAAACAGGCAGGGTGATCTTCTTTTTTATAGAGATGATATCGGGCTTAGCCAGGGCCGGTTTGTCAAAAGTGATCTTTTTGACCGCCATTTCCTTGCTTTTTAACCGGATATTCTCCTTATCCACGTCAATAAAAGGAGGCGGGATCTTTTTGTCGGCATTTATCCTTGTGGTCAACCTGGAAAGCTCCTCTTTTTTGGTGACTTCCAGCCTTGTCTGCGTCAAAGGGGCTTGCCGGCTCTTTATATAATTGACCTCCGTGTCTTTCTCTTTATTATTGCGCGAAAAAATATTCAATTCGGGGTTTTGCAGGAATATCACCCCGTGAGCGACTACAGATATAAAAAGCGCGATTTGAAAGACTTTGTCGGAACGCATGGTGTTATATTAGCATAAAACTGGGGACGTTTCTATTTTTAAAAACTTGCCTTTAAGCCGATAGTATAACTACGCCCCGGCTGCGCGTAATTTTTAACTTCTTCATAAATCTCATCGGTCAAATTTTCAATTTTTAAAAATGCCTCTGCGCTTGAATTCAGCTTATAATTACTCGTAAGATCAACCCTGGTATATGCCTTCATCAACCTATTACTGGAATCGTTCCTGTGGCCCGAGCGCATTGCCTTTATTCCAAAATCTATCTTTCCGTTTGGGGCATAATTGAAGATAGCGAAATATTTATTCTTCGGCCTACGCAATAATTCGTCACCGTTTGATTTATCTTCTGTGTCTTGCCAGGTATAGCCTAAATCGAAGCCCATTCCTTTATATGGCTTGAAGGTAAGGGTAGTTTCGTAACCAAAAATACGCGCTTTACCGATGTTAGAATACGCATCAGTAAACCAAGTCGCCGCATTATATTTTGCATCAATAAGATTTTTAATCTGCGTGTGGAAATAAACTGAACTTAATTGAATTCTATCTTGGAATAGATTTTGCTCAAAACCCGCCTCATAAGTCTGGCTTTCCTCAGGCTTAAGATCGACATTACCTCCCCCAAACCAGGGGTCAGGCAACGCATGCAGTTGATATAGAGTCGGAGCCTTATAGGCAGTCCCCCACCCGCCCTTGATTTTAGTGCCACTATTAAAAAGATAACTGGTATCAAATTTATATGTTTCGTGTGTACCCGCGCTTGAATGATCGTCAATTCTTAAACCCGTATTTAAGCGAAATATATCGTCTAAATTAAACATATTCTCTAAATAACACCCTTTTGTCCTTGAGATGGCCTTCGGAAAATGCGTCTGTGAAGAACCAAACGAGTATTCGGTATAGTAATAATAATTACCCTTTTCTCTCTGCCAATCAAAACCGGCAACGACTGTATCGAAATCGGAAATCCTTAAAGTGTGCTGCCAATCTAATTGTTGATTTTCTCCTATATACCAATTTCTTAAGTAATCATCAGGGTAAGCCGGGTCTTTGTCATTTGAATCCTGACGATAGTTACGCATAAAAGAAAATTGCAATCTCTGCTGCCAAACATCGCTGATTTTGTTCTCAAAATATTGGCTTATCAAGAATTGCTCTTGTTCGGCCTGCATATCAGGGTCATCTTTAAGCCCTACCGAATTATCATATTCATAAATACCTTCGGTAAAGCGTGATGTAAAACCAACGCTGTTTTCTGAATTTAAATCATAATCTAGTCTTAAAGAAGCGCTGTTATTCTGGTAGGGGTCGCGTTCTGAAGTGCCTTTGAATTTTGATATCCCGAGGCTTTCAAAATGCGATAAAGTAAACGCATAAGCCAAGTTTCCCAAGCGGCCGCTTGAATCCAAATATTCTTTATGGGAATCATAAGAACCGCCTTGCAGCAAAATGTTCGCGACAGGCTCACCTTTCCCCTTTTTTGTGATGATATTGATCGCGCCTCCGATAGCATCAGAGCCATACAATACGCTCTGAGGCCCTCTTACTACCTCTACGCGTTCAATATTATCTAATGTAAGATTCGCGAAATTAAAGGATGCATTGGTAGCAATAGGATCATATACCCTGACATTGTCAATCATCACCTGTAAGTGCCCGGAGTTTGTGCCTCTTAAAAAAACAGAAACAGGGCTGCCGTAACTTCCCGTCTGGACTATATCTAACCCGACAGTGCCTTTTAAAAATTCTTTTGCGCTGTCTGCCTTAGCATTCTCAATATCAGAGCGGGTATAAACAGTAACCGCGGATGTCGTCCCCTTGATGTTTTCTTGTGTCCTGGAAGGCGTAACTACTATCCTCTCAAGGGCCACCTCATCAGCAAAACAATTACAAATAAACAATGATAAAAACACCAGTAAGAAATCGATCTTAACGCGCATCGCTATTCCCCTTTCTTTTCGAATGTGTACTCCTTGAGGTCCAAAAACCAGTACCCCTTGATGAGTAACTTCTCGGTTTTGACAATATTTATCTTTTTTGAAAATATCGGGCCGTCATAGACAAAACTGTGGAACTCCCCCATTTCACCGCAAAGATCCACTCCAGATACCTTTTCTAAATCGGAAATGAAGCCTTGATCGACAGTGCGGCCTACCCAGCTCTGATCTAATTTTTCGCCCT
>JAFGET010000063.1 GCA_016931435.1 Candidatus Omnitrophota bacterium | reverse complement strand
CGCACGGCTTTCTTAAAAAATTCTTTTTGGGAAATATCTAAATTCCTATAACTACCTTTTGCCGTATCGGCAATCACTTTTCCTTTATTATCGGCTATGAAAAAAACTTCGTAATTATTTTTATCGTGGTAAATAGTAGTATATTTATCGAAATAAAACTGGGCGACTCCTGGCACCTCCCGCAGAAGCATCTCTGCGCCTTTCTGCACCATCTGGTCGCTATAAAAATTCTTTAAGAGCTTTTTTTCCTCCAGCAGCGTCGTATCAATAAATTCTTCAATGGCCCTGCGCATGCTCACCAGGCGCGCTAACTCCCGTTCTTGGACCATCTTGGCCCCCTTGGTGATTAAAAATAATCCCAGAGTTAAAAGGGGGACAAGCGTGAACATAACGCCGCCCATCATCAATTTTTTACCCAATTTCATTTCTTTATCCTTAAAACGCTGTTTGTATAAATAAAATTAGTATTCCTGGATATTACTCTTATCGACACGGAAGAGGCCTGAATCATTGATTTCCGGATATGTAGCGTCTTTCTTCCTTAGCATCTCGGCCAGATACCGCACGCTCAACCTTCCCATCTTGGCGAAATCCTGGGCGACACAGACATCGATAATCCCCTGCTCAACCCATGGCTTACCTGGCGGAAAATAATCAAAACAGACGACCTTGCCCTTGAACTCTTTAAAATTCGGTAATTTATCCAACTGTGCAAAAAGCGGCCAACCCCCTACGAAAAACCATCCGTCAAACTCATCAGCATTAGTTTTCGTATAGGATTCGATTGAAGACGCCGCTCTCTCGATATTGTCATAGCAATACATTACCGTAACTATTTTAATATCGGCATCCTTAACGGCATCGGTAAAGCCCCTGATCCTTTCATTCAAGTTAAAAGCACCGGGGTCGCCCGAAAGCGCTGCTATTTTCTTCTTGCCGCCAAGAAGTTTTTTCATCTCCATGCCGCACTGGAAACCTCCCTTATAATTATCGGTCCCTATATAAAAAAGCCTCTTGCTTCCCTGCGCATCGGAATCCCATGTTGAAACTAAGATCCCCGAATCTATCGCCTTTGCGATTACCCAGTTTAACGCGGTCGCATCATTTACACTTATTCCGATCGCGTCTACTCCTCTTTTAATAATTTCTTCGATAACGGATATCTCTGCTTCAGTATCAGTCTCCGCCGCCCCTACCCAGAGTAATTTTACCCCTAATTTTTTTGCTTCATCTTCGGCTGCTATTCTTGCCGGTTCGAAAACAGGATTATCCAGCCCCTTAGGAATCAATGCGATCGTAATATCCTCAGCGAAGACCTGTCCGGTAAAGTTTACAAGCATAATTAACACCGCTATCGCCACAATTCTTTTCATCTTTCCCTTCCTCCTTATTAACTCTGCCGTTTAAATTAAATCAAAGTTCCGTGCCCTCAATAATTTACAAAATTATAAAAAAGCACCTGCGTAAAATCCACAGGCGCTCTAAAATCACTGATCTATTATGCTCACCCATCACCTCATTTTGATGCTTTTTATTGTACGCCTAGGTGGTTTTTTGTCAAGGAGATGATCTTCTACTATAATTCGAACCTCGGACCTGTCGCTCACTGCGTTCGCTCCTCAAAGAGCTCCCCCTCTTAGGCACCCGGCCTAATCGGATAGGCCGGTGCCCCGCCCTTCTGCGGGGACTTCGTCCTCTCGGGGGAATGCCTAATAAAAAAGCCCAGCTTGAAATAGCTGAGCTTTTTTAATCAACTCCCCCTCGAGGACTCGAACCTCGGACCTGGTGGTTAACAGCCACTCGCTCTACCGACTGAGCTAAGGGGGAATAGATTATGTTAAAGAACATTATATACCTAATTCATCAAGGCATTGCCTGCCTTGACCACATTTTAGAAATCTTTCTAAACTCTTTGCTTCTATAATATTATCGCATTCTTGAACATGTACCAAAACAAATGGGCCATTATTTCGCGTCCAACGCCCAGAGCCATAATTATGCTCGGAAAGCCTAACCTGCATATCTTTTTCTGTGAATCCAATATATCGCTTATGATTTCTACTGCTTCTCTGTACATATACAAAATACATACCTTTCGTTCAGTATGATACCCCCGACTGAGCTTCCGCCGGAGGCGGATCCGCCTGCGACGGAAAGGGGGAATGGTGTTAATATTCTATCTTAAATAACTTTGTAGTCAAATAATTTTTAGGAGGGCGGTCTTTATTAATCCTTCCACCATGCCCCCCTGCGCGCTTCTACCGCCCAGGGAGTAAAAGGAGGAAGATTAGAGTGGTTGGAAAAATCCGTATCCCACTGCCAATTCCTATTTGGAGGGTAGTATTGCGGCGGGCCCCAGGCGTAGTGGCCGGTAGCGATCTGGCTTTCCCCTAAGGACACGAATGAGCCGGTGATATTCAAGGTGATGCCAGTCCACTTCTCGTGGAAGCGAGGATAGTTCTGCAGCCCTCCTCCGTCACTGGTCCACGGCATCGTGGTCTCTGTGCCGGCGATAAAAGCCGCGTTGACCGTAGTGGTAGAAGCGGTCCTGTATGTTGAAAAATTCGGTTCTGTAGTCTGCGTCGAATCCGCGTCATCATCCCAGGAGTTAGAAAGAATATTCAACGAATCACAGATTATCGCGGCGGCTTTTTTACTTACGGTATTATAATCACCCTGGACATATACCGGGTCGTTTGAAACTACGGTAAGGCCGTTTGAGCGCTCTATTTCATCCCCCTTTACCAACCGTATGCCGGGCTGCTCTCCTGCCCCTACTGCCTGGTCGCGGGTGACATACATCAGCCCGTTTGAAGGGATACGGGAAGTGCGTGAAGGCACGCCGTCGGCTTTATCGGCGTCATCCACATATCCGGCCAATTTCTGCATATCTATATTAGTCATAGAGACGAATTTACCTTCGCGGTTATTCTTGAACTGGTCTGTAGTAGTGATCGTTCCCGGAGGAAGGTCATCCGCTCCGGATCCTTCAGATATCGGCACGCCGCTGCCTCCTAATGCCGCGGGAAGCCCGGTATAGACAGTATCGTTATATATATAGATATTGGCGATCTGGGAATAATAACCGTCGGTGGCGATAGAGCCGACCGAGGGGACCACCAGCTCGGAAACGCCGTGGCTTGAGTCCTGCACCGTCCCGCCCCAGCGCGTGGTAGCGTCTGCAATCCATGTCCCATCTGCCGAAGGCCATGATTCGCTGTCATAATAAGGAGGCACATTTAAAAAGCCGCTGGGATTCATATAATTATAGCTTCCTGTCCCGGCTTTTTTGATCCTTACCCTCCCCGGGCTATGCCTGCGGTCGATCTTGCGCCCGTGGTAAATATGCCCGGCAGAACGCAGGTATTCGGAATTTACGGTCAAAGTTGCTCCGCTATCGTAACAATCAAGGAAGATATCGCTGTTACTGTGGATCCTTCCGGCCAATGTCATTGAAGGCGCCGGCAGGATCTCTAAGTCCTGAGAATAAAATACCGTATGCTGGAAAGTATAGACCAGCCTTAAAATTACCGCCTGGTTGAGTGTCGCTTTTATGTTGCTATTGGCAGGATGCTCGCAGGTGGAAGTGACGACATAGGCCTTTACTTCTACCACCGTCCCGTCAGAGTCAGTGATCAGACGGGTCTCTTCTTCGGCTTCATTGATCACCGAATCGGCCTCTGCCCCGGAAGGAAATGCCGAAGAGGCGGCGTAAAGGGTAGTGATAACTCCCGTATCCGGATAACGTTCCACATCAGGATCCGCCTGGAAATTAGCTATGGCGTAAGTAAACTGGCTGATGGCATCTTCTATCGCGCCTTCAGCCAGATAAAAAACCTCCTTTTCCATCCTCTGGCGCTTAAGCCCCCATGTTTCGTTTATTATCTTATCCAAAAGAGGCAGGGACAATATCGTAAAAAATGCGGTGGCTATATATACCAGGATAAGGGCAAAGCCTTTTTTTGCGGCGAATAGGCGCGCCATTTTTCCGTCCTCCCTTTAATCCCTCGCATAAATCCCCGAGCTTTAACGCGCGGGATGAATGAAATTGTATTTTTTCTGCTCGGGATGAATCCCCGGACTTTAGTACGGGGAATTCAATTCCTCAATTTTACCAGAGAAGTAAAGGTCACCGATACAGTCCCGCCCTGCGCGGTGGCTCTTTCTAAGGTAAGAATGATCTTTAATTCGTTATTATACAGGTTCGGGTTGATAGTGACATCTTCGAATTCTATCGAAGAGACGTCCTCGGCTATAATGCGTTGTACGCCTTGTTCCAGGCGGCGCAGGCGTTTTTGCCCGGGGACATACTGGTATTGGATCTTATTGCTCTTATCCCATTCGGTCGCGCCGATATCATCTATGATCAGTTCGTTTTCATCCGTATCGCTATCGCAGGGTAAATAAAAATCAACGGATGTATTATTAGGCTTTGAAGGGATAGTAAGGTTTGGGGAAGGAATTTCCGTGGAAGTGCGCGTGGCCCGGCGCAGTTCCTGCGACATATAATTCATGGCGTTTCTGCCGATAGAACGCAGGTCGCTTGAACCGCTTAAGGACTGCCAGAGGCTTGAGCCCTGGGTGAAAAAAGACAACATGATCGCGCTTATGACCAAAAGTATCGCGGCTGCTAAGATCGCCTCGATTAACGTAAAGCCCACCCTGGCAACGCTTCTCATTTTCCTACCTCACCCGCTTGGTCACTAAATATTTCGTCCGGATCGCGCCTCGGAAATCCTGCCAGCTTAAGGCAGCGGTTACCTCTAAAGGATTACTGCTTGCGTTGACATAAGAGACCGTGATCTCTTCGTTATTTAAAGCATATCCGCCTAAAATCGCGGAATAGTCATTAGCAGGCAGGCCATCAACTACCCCATCCGGAAAATCCGTAAGTAAATTGTTAAAAGGCGTGCATTTGATCGCCTCCATCATATTCGCCAGCTGGTCAGAAGCCAATACCTCTTCCTTGTTGGACTGCGAAAGGCGCAGGCTGTAAATATAGAACTGTATTATGGAAAGGCTTGCAAAAACAAGGATTACGGTGGCAATCAATACTTCAATCAAGGTTATGCCTTTGCCTTTGCCTTTGGCTTTCATATACGGCCTCCCCCAATTAAAGTATAGTATCTTCACGGTGAGAAATCAACGTTGCGGCTGATGCAAAAAGTGTTATCTGGATATCTTTAAAACTTTGTATTTTAAGGTCCCCGCGGGGATCTTTATTTCAACGGTGTCGTTTTCCTTGTGGTTCATCAGCGCGCTTCCTACCGGAGAAGTGATCGAGATCTTGTTTTGCGAATAATCAGCCTCCTCCTCTGACACCAGGGTATATTCCAGCTCTTCTTCGGTCTCCATATCCTTAAGCTTTACGGTTGCGCCGATTAACACCTCGTCATCGGGTATCGAGTCATCGAGTATCTTTACGCGGGAGAGCTTTTCCTCAAGTTCAGCGATCTTTTTCTCATTCATCCCCTGGGCGTCCTTAGCCGCGTCATATTCTGCGTTCTCGCTGATATCGCCTAAGCTCCTTGCCTCGCCTATCGCTTTTGAGATCTGCCTGCGTTTGGTAGTCTTTAAATATTCCAGCTCCTCAACCAGTTTCTGGTAACCCTCCTGAGTCAAATATACGTCGCCCATGGTTATTGTAATCCCTCTATTACTGCCTGCGCTACGTTAGTAAGATGGTCACCGATCTTCTCTAAATTACTTACAGTATCTAAAAATACTACGCCTGAAGTGACCTTACACTGCCCCTGCTCAAGGCGCCTGACATGATTATCTTTCAGCCTGTTCCGTAAATTATTTATCTGGCACTCCTGTTCAAGAACGACCTTAGCTTCATCAATATTATTCAATTTAAGTGCGCCTACAGAACAGTTGATCATCGTATTAATATCCTCATACATCCTTCTTAATTCATCGACCGCGGCTTCTGAGAAGGGGAGCTTATTTTCTATTTTTTGTTCTGCTAAACCTCTAAGATTCTCAGCGTGGTCGCCTATTCTTTCTACGTCATTAATGGCATGTATGAGCGCGGGGATCTTTTTTGACTCTTCTTTATTCAATTCCTGCTGCATTAATTCTACAAGATAAGCGGTGATCGCCTCTCTTAAAGAATCTACCGCGCCTTCTGCGCGAGCGATCTTTTCAAGAGACTTAGGTTCATTTTTAACAAAGCTTTCCATAACAATAGAGACCATCTTTTGGGTAAGGCTTAAAGTCCTTACGATCTCTTTTATCGCTGCTTCAATAGCAATAGGAGGAGTATTAAGCAGATGACGTTCTAGGTATTTCGGCAAATATTCTATTTCCTCTTCCTCCTCTTTCCCTTTTATCATCTTCTTAAGTAAAGCGGCATACAAGCCCACAAAAGGAAGAAATATGATCGTATTTATAACGTTAAATAAAGTATGGACATTAGCGATCTGCCTGGGAAGCTCAGAGGAAGTATGAACGACCATTTTCTGAAAAAAACCTAGAAAGGGCAAGAAAATTACTACTCCGATGGTATTAAACATTATATGCCCCAAAGCAGCCCTTCTTGCTGAGATATTAGTACCTAAAGAAGCGATCATTGCCGTAACACATGTCCCTATCCCGCAACCTAAGACTAAAGGTATGGCTGCCTTAAGATCAACGAGATTTGCCATTGCCAGCCCTAAAACCATACCAGTAGTCACAGAGCTGCTCTGTACTATTGCGGTGACTATTGCTCCGGCTAGAATGCCTAAAAGAGGGTTCTTGCTGAAAGTAATAAAGATATTATTAAACCACGGATACTGACCTAATGGCTTAACCACGCTTGTAAGTATATTCAAACCTAAGAAAAGAATACCAAAACCCATCAAGAACTCACCGACGTATTTATGGCTTTTCTTTTTAGAAAGAAATATGGTTAGCATACCCGCACCGATAACAGGGAGAGCGTAATCCGTAAGCTTAAAAGCGATTATCTGCGCAGTAATTGTTGTCCCAATGTTAGCTCCGAATATAACACCCAACCCCTGCACCAAAGTCATCAGGCCGGCATTGACAAAACCTACTACCATGACGGTAGTAGCTGATGAAGACTGAATAATACTAGTAATGGTGGTGCCGACAAAAACCCCGCGGATGGGGCTTCCGGTCAAGCCATGCAGGATCTTTTTCATCCTTTCCCCGCATGCCTTATGCAAGCCCTCACTCATCTCCCAGATACCGTAAATGAATAAACCTAATCCTCCAACAACGCCAAAGATGACTTCTTTAACCATGATTATTCCTCTCCTGAGCCGCAACAGGCTTTCACGCAGACACCGCAGATATACTGGTCGGCCAAGCGCTTTGCCTGAAATTCCTTTAATTTTTCAAAGCAGCTTAAATGGTCGAACTGCGCGGGGTCGTCTTTGATCGCCCCCGCCGGGCAAACCTCGATACATAAACGGCAGCTGCCGCAATCCTCTTTAGATATCCTATCCGCCTTAAGCGGCATATCCGTCAAGACCGTTGCCAGGCGGAATTGGCTGCCCAGCGCTTTATTTACTAAAAGATTATTCCTCCCTATCCATCCTAAACCGGCAAGAACTCCGACCTTCTTATGCGACAGGTGCGCGCTTTGTTTCTGCCAATCCAGGATCTGGGAAGCCGGTATTGCCAGGGCTAAAAACCCTTTTTTCTGGATATGATGAGCTACCTTAAAAGCTACCTGGTCTAAAAAGGAGTTTGCCGTGCGGTAATGGTGGAAATATAACTTATTAGGAGCCCCCTGTATTTCTTCAAGGACCCCTTCAGAAAGCCTCACCCCTAAAGATACCGCCCTTTTTAATTTTTCGGATAATTCCGCAGTGAGCGCAAATCCTTCTTTTGCCTGCGAAATATCCGCTACCCCAAAAAGGTCCACTCCCAGGCCCTTTGAAAACCTCTTAAGCTCCTGGTAATAATTTTCCTTGCCCATCCATCCTTCTTAAATAGACCATCAATATGGAAATAGCCGCGGGGGTGATACCGGATATACGGCTTGCCTGCCCAAGGTTGAGGGGCTTTAAACTGTCAAGTTTTTCCCTTATTTCACAGGAGAGCCCCGGGACTACGGCGTAATCCAGATGTTGCGGTATTCTTACGCGCTCTAAGTTCTTGAAGCGCTCCACTTCCTTTGATTGTCTTTGGATAAATCCTGAATATTTTACCTCTATTTCCAGCTGCTGTAAAGCGCATTCGGAAAATTTCACGCTGCAGCCGCTTAATTTCAACAGGCTTTTTAAACTTATCTGCGGCCTCTTAAGCATTTCTTCCAACGAAACCCTGTTTTTTATTGCGGAAGTCCCCAGCTGCCGCAATTTTTGGTTTACCTTGACGCAGGGCTTAATATATTGGCCTTTTAAGAAATCCGTTCCTTTTTGGATCTCTGACCTCTTTTTTTCTGTTTTAAAGTGATCCTTTTTACCCACTAACCCCAGATTACACCCAAGATCACGCAGGCGCAGATCCGCGTTGTCCTGGCGGAGGATAAGACGGTATTCCACGCGCGAGGTGAACATGCGGTAGGGCTCAGGGGTGCCCTTAGTAGTCAAGTCGTCTATCAAAACCCCGATATAACTTGAGGCGCGGTCTAAAATAAACGGCTCTTTTTTCTTTATTCTCAATGCCGCGTTGACACCGGCGATCAACCCTAAGGCAGCCGCCTCTTCATAACCGGTAGTGCCGTTTATCTGCCCGGCAAGATAAAGGTTCTTAACCAATTTTGCCTCCAGGGTAGGGTAAAGCTGCCTGGGTTCGATTACCGCATGCTCAATGCCGTAACCGTAACGGATAACCCTTGCCTTTTCCAATCCTTCGATAGAATGAATTATCTTAAGCTGCACGTCCGCGGGAAGGCTGGTGGAGAGCCCATTAGGATATATTTCATCGGTCTTCAGGCCTTCCGGTTCAAGGAATACCTGGTGCCTTGCTTTATCCCTGAATTTGACTATTTTGTCTTCCACGGAGGGGCAATAGCGCACGCCGGTAGAGCGGATTATGCCGCTATAAAGCGGAGACCTGCCCAGATTATCGAGGATTATCCGGTGTGTTTTTTCATTGGTATAGGTTATATAACAGGGGACTTGCCGATAGATCAGTCTTTTCGTAGAAAAAGAGAAAGCCTGCGGTATATCGTCCCCTTTCTGCACGATCAGCCTTGAAAAATCTATGGAGTTTTTATCCAGGCGCGCGCAGGTGCCGGTCTTAAAACGCAAGAGGTCAAATCCCAGCCCTTTTAAGTTTTCTGTTAATTTTATGGATGCCGGCTCATCGATCCTGCCTGCGCTGTGATGATCGAGACCGATATGCACCAGTCCGTCCAAGAATGTCCCGGCTGCGATGACTACGCAAGAAGAATATGCCTCTTCTTTGCTGTTTAATACTACCCCGCCCGCCGTTCCGTCTTTGACTATAAGCCCGGTCACCTCCGCTTCTTTTACGGTAAGGTCTTTTTGCCCTCTTAAGACCCGGCGCATATAAGCCAGGTATTTATATTTATCCACCTGCGCGCGCAAAGACTGCACGGCCGGCCCTTTTGAGGCATTAAGTATCCTGAACTGTATCCCGCAGCTATCGGCTGCCTTTGCCATTTCTCCGCCTAAGGCATCGATCTCTCTGACCAGCTGCGCTTTGCCTACCCCGCCGATAGCCGGATTACAGCTCATCAGGCCGATCGCCTCGCGCCTGAATGTGACCATCAGGGCCTTACACCCAAGGCGCGCGCAAGCCAAAGAGGCCTCTATGCCGGCATGCCCGGCGCCTATAACAATCACATCATACTTATCCATATTCAAAAGTAAAAACGCAAAAGATAAAACTACAATTCAAAAGTCAGAACTTTTTAATTTTACTTTGAACTTTTGCCTTTTTCCTTTTACCTTTTGCCTTATTATGATACTATTCCTGGGAAAATTTTACAAGGAGGGGCAAGACATCCCGACCTGTCAACTCGCCTAAAGAGCCAAGTTTTGCCGCCTTTTCAGAGAAACTTAGCGAACCGTCCGGCTTAATGTCGCCGCCAGAGATGAGCAAGGGCACAGGGTCGGCCGAATGCGCCTTTATCGCGCATACCGTGGAATGATCCGCGGTCGTGGCAATTATTGCGGAATTTAAATCGAGTTTACTCAAAAGGTCGGCAAAGAAATATTTATCGATAGCCTCGATGATATCTTTCTTTTTCCTAAAATCTCCGTCGTGCGCAGGCTCGTCCGGGCCTTTGATGTGGACATAAATACCGTCGTATTTATTCAAGGAATCCAGGGCTAATTTTGCCCAGATAGGATAATCCACGTCCAGGTGGCCCGAAGAAGAAGGCACGTCGATTATATCGATACCGGTCAAAAGCGCGATACCTTTTTCTACGGGCATCTGCACAAAAGAACCGAATCTGATATTATAAAGGCTCGCTAAGGAAGGAAATTTCGGCAGGCAATCTCCGGCGTCGCGCGATAAAATAAGGTTACCGGGCATCTTTCCCTCTGCGATCCTCTTTTTGTTCAGAGCGGAATCATTCAAGACCTTGTTGGATCTTTCGGTGAATTCATTTAACAATAAAGCTGCTTCTTGGGCCTCTGGTGAATCCTCGTATCCGGGCATAGGCTGCGATACCGCGACTTTATTCTCAAATTTTTCTTTGGCTACGCCAAAGACGCCTTCCCTGTCGTAGGCGGGATCGGTATTGGTGATCCAACCCGACAGTTTAGAACGCATACCTCTTATCACTAATACGCCGCGGTGGCCGATAGTGTTCTTAAATTCAAAAGTCCCGCTGCTAAGAGTTATCTTGGAGTTGATTTCTTTGGCCAGGGCAGTTGCCTCTTCATCGGTTAAATTCCTTCCTACGCGCCGGTCCTTGATCGTCTTTGCGTCATCCGCTACTGTGGCAAAATTCACCCGTAAAGCGAGATTCCCTTCCTGTATGTCCAGGCCTTCGGCAAACGCCTCCAAGGGGCCGCGCCCGGTATAATATTTATGCGCGTCGTATCCCAAAAGGCTGATCACCGCGATATCCGACTCCGGGGCGATACCTTCTGCCACAGGATAAACCAAGCCGGTCTTTCCTTTCTGGGCAAGCTTATCCATATTAGGAGTAAGGGCTGCTTCAAGCGGGGTCTTATTATCTAATTCCTTGACCGGAAGGTCTCCTAGTCCGTCTAAAACCACATATAATATTTTTTTCATGGCTCCCTTAAATTGGAAGTCTCACTTCCACAGGCTATTACTGATATCAAAGCTGTGGGAGTGAGACCTCGGATTAACTGCTTAACATTTGGAAAAACCACAGGCGTTACATTTAACGCATCCTTCTTCGTGGCGAAGCGCCCCTCCGCAATCCGGGCAAACGCCGACTATCTCACCCTGCGCTGTTTTAAAGTCAACGCTTGCAACTTCATCAGTGTGAGAATGTTTCATCGCGACATTGGCTATTTCCAAAACGATCTCCTGGCCCTCTGCGGCGCCAGCAAGCCTTTTTTCGATCACCCGGGCAATAGCGTCAGCGCAGGAGAATATCCTCTGACCCTTTTCCCAAGAAGGGCTGGGGCAGCGGATATTGCGTAATTGTTCGATGATAGATTTTACCTCTATACCTGAGCGAAAAGCCAAAGAAACAAGCCTGCCTGTGGCCTCAAGCTGGGAGGCCGCGCAGCCTCCGGCTTTACCCATCTGGGTAAAAAGCTCGAACGGCCTTCCGTTCTCATCGATATTGATAGTGACGTAAAGATTGCCGCATCCGGTTGAAACTTTAGTGGTGGTGCCGGTTATTACTTCCGGGCGCGGGCGGGGAGCGATCTTGCCGGGATTCAGGATCTTGACCTCCTGCTTTTCTTCTTTAGGCTGGGCGCGCGCGATATTTAAAACCTGCTCTTCGCGGCTTCCGTCGCGGTAAATGGTAATTCCTTTACAGCCCAGTTCATAAGCCAGCAAATAAGCCTTTTTTACGTCCTCCATCTTTGCCTCATGGGAAAAATTGATGGTCTTGCTTACGGCGTTATTCGT
>JAFGET010000062.1 GCA_016931435.1 Candidatus Omnitrophota bacterium | reverse complement strand
TAATCTGTTGAAAAACGTGGAGAATGCCAAAAAGATAATCGCGCAAGTCATAGAAAATATTCCGGCCCGCAGGGATTGCGCCTGCAAAGACGCGTTAAAGCATGCGATTGTCACCGATAAGAAGTTTATTCCGGCGAAAGTAAAGAAGGACCTTGATATTATAATAGGCAAATATGTTTCATAATATTCATGACATATGATACCTGGCATAAACATGTATCAGGTGTCGTGGATCAATAGTTACTGAATATGGAATACAAAAACACTTTAAATCTTCCCAAGACCGGATTCGCGATGAAGGCGGACCTGCCCAAAAGAGAGCCGGGTTTTTTAAAATTATGGCAGGAAGCGGATATCTATCGGCTCATCCGTGATAAGAGCAAAGGAAAAGACCGTTACATCCTTCACGACGGCCCGCCCTACGCAAACGGGGATATACATATAGGGCATGCCTTGAATAAGACCCTGAAGGATATTATCGTAAAATACAAGAACATGCGCGGGTTTGATTCTGCTTATGTGCCGGGGTGGGATTGCCACGGGCTTCCGGTAGAGCACCAGCTATTTAAGGAATTAAAGATCAATAAATACCAGATACCACAGCTGGAATTCAGGCAAAAGGCTTATGCCTACGCCATGCGTTATGTCAGCCTTCAGAAGGAACAATTTAAGCGCCTGGGTGTCTTCGGGGATTGGCAGAAGCCATATCTTACGCTTGATGCCTCCTATGAAGAGGAGATCGTCAGGTCCTTGGGGGCACTCACAGAGAAAGGGTATATCTACCGCGGCCTTAAACCGGTGAATTGGTGTTTTAAGTGCGAGACTGCCTTGGCAGAGGCGGAAGTAGAATACGATGCGCATACATCGCCTTCCGTATATGTAAAATTCGAGTTGGAAGAACGTAAGGATTTCTCAAAAGATACTTATCTTGTAATCTGGACTACGACTCCCTGGACATTATTGGCAAATGTCGCGGTAGCGGTGCATCCGGAATTTATTTATTCCTATATAAAGACCGATAAAGGTAATTTGATCATCGCTGAAGTGAGGGCGCAGGCGCTGGAAAGGATGGGTATTGAAAAATATGAAATTATCCGGCGATTCAAGGGGAAAGAACTGGAAGGGGCCCTTTATGCGCATCCTTTCGGTTTAAGAAAGGGCAAAGTGGTCCTTGCGGATTATGTTTCGTCTGAAGAGGGCACGGGCCTTGTGCATACTGCCCCCGGACACGGAGCGGAAGACTATCTTACCGGTTTAAAATATAAACTGGAGATAGTAATGCCGGTGGACGCTAAAGGGAACTTTGACCAGAGCGCAAAAGAATTCCAGGGCTTGAATGTCTATAAAGCCAATGACCTTATCATCGATAAACTTGGCCGTTCAGGGCTTTTGCTTTTGGCGGAAAAACTCCAGCATTCTTACCCTCATTGCTGGAGATGCAAAAATCCGGTTATTTTTCGTGCGACGAAACAGTGGTTTTTAAATATTGACCACCAGGGCCTGCGCGGGCGCCTGCTTGAGGCGATAAATAAAGATATCCAGTGGATCCCGGTTTCCGGAAAAGAAAGGATCTCCTCGATGGTGGAGCTTAGGCCTGACTGGTGCCTTTCGCGCCAGCGTTATTGGGGCGTTCCTATCCCGGCAGTCGTTTGTAATAATTGCCGCCAGGAATTCCTTGAGCCGAAGATAATAGATAAGTTTGCCGGATTTGTCTCTACCGAAGGGACGGATAGCTGGTTTAGCCGGGATATAGCGGATTTTCTTCCCGATGATTTTATTTGCCCTGATTGCAAAGGCAGCAGTTTTTCCAAGGGGACGGATATTCTTGATGTCTGGTTTGATTCCGGTGTAAGCCATCAAGCAGTGCTTAAAAAAAGAGAAGAACTGGGCAGAGAGATCCCTTGCGCTTTATACCTGGAAGGCTCCGACCAGCACCGCGGATGGTTTCAGTCTTCCTTGATCCCGGCGGTATGCATAGACGGCAAACCGCCCTATCAGAGCGTGCTTACGCACGGTTTTGTCGTAGACGGCACTGGCAGGAAGATGTCGAAGTCTTTGGGTAATGTGGTCTCGCCTCATGATATTATCAAGGATTACGGAGCGGATATTTTGCGCATGTGGGTGGCTTCCAGCGATTATAACGAGGATATCCGGATCTCAAAGGAGATATTGACCCGTTTAAGCGAAGCATACCGTAAGATAAGAAATACCGTAAGGTTTATTTTAAGCAACCTCTATGATTTTGATCCCGAGTCCGACAAGGTAAAATACGGTGACTTGAAAAAAATAGATAAATGGATATTGTTCGGGTTACAAAGGTCCTTGCTTGAGAGGGTGAACCAGGCATACGATAGCTTTGAATTTTATAAAGTCTACCAGGCGATCTATGAATTTTGCAATATACAGCTTTCGACATATTACCTTGATATCATAAAGGGCAGGCTTTATACTTGCGCCCCCGGTTCACGGCAGAGGCGCGCGGCGCAGACGGCGATCTTTGAAGTATTGAATGTCTTAGTCAGGATGCTGGCGCCGATCTTGCCTTTTACCGCGGAAGAAATATGGCAGATTATGCCTAAGGAAGAAAAGGATAAGCGGGTCATAAGCGTTCACCTTTCGGATTGGCCGAAACGGGACCCGGACCTGTCGCAAGATGAACTATTCTCTCAGGGCAAGGATATTTTTGAGGAGTTAAAAAGCGTCATTGAGCTTGTGCCGAAAGTAAACGAGAGATTGGAGCAATTGCGTTCAAAAGGAGAGATCGGCAGTTCCTTTGACGCAAAAATTATTCTATTGACAAATCACCGCAATCGGTATACATTCTTATCAAACTTGAAAGATGATTTGATTGAGTTTTTTAAGGTGTCTCAAGTTATGATAGAAGAGGCCGCCGGATTGCCCGAAGATGACGTGGCTATTGAAGTTTTGCGGGCTGAAGGTAAAAAATGCGCCCGGTGCTGGAATTATTCGCAAGATGTCGGGTCAAACGAGGAGCATCCTTTGATTTGCGCAAAATGTTTCAGTGCTATAGGAGGAAGATAAAGTGAAGAAGAAATTTACCAAGGCGGAATTAGCAGATTTTAAAAAGTTGATTTTTAAAAGAAAAGACGAGATAACCGAGGGCATAAAGCATATTTCAGAAGATACGTTGAAAAAATCCCAGAAGGACGCCGCCGGCGATATATCGGGGTATACTTACCATATGGCCGACGTTGCTACCGATACTTACGACAGGGAGTTTTCTTTGGGGATAGCTTCCAACGAAAGGCAATTTTTGTATGAACTCGATGATGCCCTGAAGAAAATAGACGAAGGCACTTTCGGTATCTGTGAGGACTGCAAGCATCTTATTTCAAAGACTCGGCTTAAGGCTGTGGTCTATGCGCGTTATTGCATCAAGTGCCAGCAGAAAAAAGAAAAAAGACGCTAGCCGCAGGCAATGCTTTTTATTATCGCAGCAAGTATCCTTCTTTTTGACCAGCTCTTAAAGTTCCTTTCCTTAAAATATCTTACCTTAAATAATTCCGTTCCTTTGATAAAAGGCATATTGCACTTGACGCTTGTCTATAACCGCGGAGCGGCATTCGGAATACTGAAAAACCAGGTCCCTTTTTTTATCCTCACTACGGTCGCCGCTTTCTTTTTGATCTGCATCAATCTTAAAAAATCCGGGCTAAAGAAGCTTTCTTTATATAATCTCTCGTTGATCCTTATCCTGGCAGGAGCCACCGGCAACCTTGTTGACCGTTTGTTGTTCGGTTACGTCGTAGATTTTATAGACTTGCGTATCTGGCCGGTCTTTAATATCGCCGATAGCTCCATAACCGTAGGTGCGGTTTTGTTGGGGTGGGATATATTAAAAGGCAAAAGTCAAAAGTAAAAAGTATAATTTTGGATTAAAAAATGCATCCGTTAATCTGTTCCATAGGCCCCTTTAAGATCTACTCTTACGGCTTGATGCTAGCTTTGGCGTTTTTTATCAGTTTCAGGCTGGTCTTGGCAAAATCTTCGCGAAAGGAGATATCCGCCGAGATCATCTATAATTTTTCTTTCGGGGCGCTTATCAGCGGGATAATCGGGGCGCGGCTGTTTTTTGTCCTTGAGAACGCGGGTTATTATTTAAAAAGGCCCTTAGAGATATTTATGTTGCAGCACGGGGGGTTGTCCTGGTTCGGGGGTCTTGCCCTGGGTGCAGCTTTTTCCTTTTTTTACCTAAAAAAGAAAAAGCTATCCGTATATAAGGTCTTGGACCTTTACGCTCCTTTTCTGGCATTAGGGCAGTCCATAGGCAGGATCGGATGTTTTTTAAACGGCTGCTGTTACGGGAAGGTTTCTGTCTACGGTATCTATTTTCCGGCGCACGGGCAGGTCCTTATCCCCACGCAGATATATTCTTCTTTGGCGCTGGCTATTATTTTTTTGACTCTCAGGCTATTGCAGGAGAAACCGCATGAACCGTCCGCTGTTTTTTTTACTTACCTTTTTTTGTATTCATTACAGAGATTTTTTATTGAGTTTTTGCGCGCCGATAATGCCGCCGTTTTTTCCGGATTGACTATTTTTCATTTTATCAGCGCGGGGATCTTTTGTTTATCTTCAATTAAACTTTTGGCCTTGAGGCGTGCCCGGAGATAGCGCCTCCGGGACTTTATGGGGATAGTTTATTGCTAAGATGAGGTGACTAAGGTAAGATTATGGCCGAATATGCTTTAAAAGTAGCGCCTGAATGCGCGGGGAAACGCCTGGATTTATTACTGATAGAGTTTGCCGAAAGCAACGAGTTGGGGCTTTCGCGTACTTTTTTACAAAAGCTTATACTGGATAAAAAAGTCTATGAAGCAAGCGGGTGTGCGCTTAAGCCTAATTATAAGGTAAAGCAAGGGCAGGAATTCAAGATCGTTCTTGAGGAGAAAAAAGATCACATCCCGCAGGCGGAAGATATTCCGCTGGAAATCATTCATGAAGACGCGGACCTGGTGGTCATAAATAAGCCGGCCGGGCTTGTGGTGCATCCTGCCGCGGGCAATTACGCGCATACTTTAGTCAACGCGCTGCTTTACCGTTTCAGGGAGTTATCCGATATAAACAAGGACCGCCCGGGCATCGTGCACAGGCTGGATAAAGAGACTTCCGGTGTCCTGGTGGTAGCCAAGAATAATTTTTCGCACCTTGCGCTTGCCAGGCAATTCAGCGAACACAG
>JAFGET010000061.1 GCA_016931435.1 Candidatus Omnitrophota bacterium | reverse complement strand
CTCAAGGGGCTTTGGCAGTCAGTGGTTTAGGGATGCTTTTGTATCAGGGCGTTGATACCTTTGAATTATGGATAGACGAGAAGGCTCCAGTTGAAGTAATGCGCAAAGCTTTAATGGAGGCGATGGCCGAATGATAGAGAAAACTTTGGTTTTTATTTTCGGGTCTATCGTAGGCAGTTTCTTAAATGTCTGCATCCACCGCTTGCCCCTGGGTGAATCCGTGGTCTGGCCGCACTCGCATTGCCCCAAATGCAAAAAGAAGATCCCCACCTACGATAACATACCTTTTTTGAGCTACCTTATCTTAAAAGGGAGGTGCCGTTTTTGTAAAGCAAGGATATCGCTGCGATACCCCCTGGTAGAATTATTGACTGCCCTGGCATTTTTGGCGGTTTTTAACCGCTATGGCCTGAAATATGATTTCTTTGTTTTTTCGCTTTTTATCTCTGGCCTGATTATCGCTACCTTTGTGGATATCCAGCACCGGATTATCCCCGATGAGGTCTCTATAGGCGGAATGGTCCTGGGTTTTATTCTGACCGCAGTCAAGGGATTTGGGCTAAAACCCCTGACTTACCATCCCGGGCCGCTCTTTAATTCGCTCTTGGGCATTGTTATCGGAGCGGGGATTATCTATTTTACCGGCAAGCTCTTTGACCTGGTTTATTTTAAGCTGCTTAAACGGCCCCCTATCCAGGGGGAAACCGAATCTATGGGTGCAGGCGATGTCAAGCTATTAGCCATGATCGGCGCATTCCTGGGCTGGCAGAAAGCCATATTTGTTTTTTTTCTTGCCCCTTTCTTCGGAATCGTTATCGGCGTGATCAATATCCTGGTCAAAAAAGACCACACCGTACCTTACGGCCCGTTTCTATCCCTGGCGGCTATTTTTTCCCTCTTTTGGGCGGATAAAATCATCCGCTGGTTTTTTCCATAAGACACGCATTTTTAATAAGTTAAGGCTTAAAATTAAATTTAGATTTGCTTTTCCTGATTATTTATGTTATACTTATTATCTCTCTTCTTTAAAGAGGGTAAAGAATGAACCTAAAAAAAAGAACCAGATTACCGAGGGCAATTCTCCTAAAAAAGAATTGCCTTTTTTTACTTTAACTTATTATGAAAGAAGCAGATACGACAAGCAACAACTTCCCCGATGCCCTGGCGCCGGCATTTCCCAAAGCCCCCGATGTCCGCTCTTCGGGTTTAAAGAGCAAGGAATTTAGAGAGTACCTGAAGAAGGTGGGCAAAGATTTTTTAAACTTTACCGCCGATGCCGAGAAAAACATCAATCTTTTAGTCAGCATATGCGGAGAGTTACTGGGGGCAAATTGCGCTCTTTATAACCGCCTAGAAGGGAATATGCTTTGTTCCATAGGGCAATGGAACGTGCCGTCTGACTTCCAGCCTCAAGACAAGGCCGAAGGCCACGTCTGTTACGACCTAATCATGCGCCCCCAGAATAGCTCTCTCATCGTACGTGACCTGCAAGACAGCATCTATGCCAAGACCGACCCCAACGTAGCCAAATATAATTTACAGACTTATGTCGGCCTGCCGGTCAGATTCAATAATTCCTGTATCGGCGCGCTTTGCGCCGTCTTTCAGGAAGATTTTTTGCCTGCCAGCGATGATCTCGGATTTATGGAGCTTATTGCCTCGGCTATCGCCGTAGAGGAGAATCGCAGGCAGGTGCAGTTAGCTCTTAGAGCGAGCAACAGACGTTATAAACAAATTTGCGAAACGGTTACTGATTATATCTATACGGTCTATATTAAGGACGGCCGGGCCGTAGAGACTATTCATGGCCCAACCTGTCGTGCAGTCACCGGCTATACGCCAGAAGAGTTAGTTGCTGACCCTGACCTTTGGATTAAGATGGTACCGCAGGAAGACAGGAAAGCGGTACTCAACCACGCTGCGCTTGTCCTTTCCGGAGAAGTCACCTCGCCTATCGAACACCGGATCATCAGGAAGGACGGCACGTTCTGCTGGATAAGGAATACCATTGTTTCCCATTTTGATAACGAAGGTAAACTCTTATTTTACGACGGGCTGATTCAGGATATCACCGAGCGCAAAAAAGCAGAGATGGCTTTACAAAAAAACCAGCAGGAATTAGAGACTATCTTTGACTCTGCCTCTACCATGGTCTTTTATAAAGACAGGGATAACCTGATGATTCGCGTAAATAAGGCCTTTGCCGAAACTATAGGTTTTGACAAAAGTCAGATAGAAGGCAAGTCCTGTTTTGAACTCTGGCCTAATGAAGCAGAGCATTATTGGGCTGACGACAAGGAAGTGATGGCCTCAGGACAGCCCAAAAGAGGCATTATTGAACCGCTGGTAACCGCTAATGGGCCGATATGGGTAGCGACAGAGAAGATACCTTACAGAAATGAAAAAGGGGAGGTTGCAGGAGTAATCGGTTTTGCCATTGATGTTACTTACCGCAAAGAGGCAGAAGATAGCCTAAAGAAAAGCGAAGAAGAATACCGGACGCTGGTTGATAACGTAAATATAGGCGTATATAGAAATACGCTTGATGCGCAAGGCCGTTTTCTTAAGGTAAACCCGGCGATGTCCAAGATATTCGGTTATTCCACAGAAGAACTGATGGAGATTAAAGTTTCGCAGCTATATCAGGACCCGCAGGATAGGCTGAGGTTTGTAGAAAAGATCAAGAGGGCAGGTTTTGCTAAAAACGAAGAGCTTAGACTCAAAAAGAAAGACGGTACCCCTATCTGGGCTTCGGTAACGGCAAAAATCAGCCTTGATGATAGCGGAGAACCCCGTTGGATAGATGGTGTTATCGATGATGTTACGGAACGCAGGCAGGCGGAAGAAGAGATAAGGGAATCTGAAGAGAGGTTCAGGGCGCTCTTTGAGGGCGCAACCGACGGGGTACTCTTAGCGGACATAGAGACCAAGAAGTTACATATCGGCAATAGCATGATTTATAAGATGTTGGGGTATACGCCGGAAGAAATTACCCGGCTTACTGTTATGGATATCCACCCTAAGGATAGCCTCTCTCATGTAATGGCGCAATTTGAAAAACAGGCGCGCGGTGAAATCAGGGTAGCGAAGGATTTACCAATACAGAGAAAAGACGGAAGTATTTTTTACGCAGAAGTCAGCGTTTCTCATATAGTCTGGGATAGCAAGACTTATCTGGTGGGTAGTTTCCGGGATGTTACCCAGCGTAAACAATCAGAAGAAGAATTAGCCGCCTTAAATAAGGAGCTTTTGAAGTCAAATAAAAGATTAAAAGAATTTGCCCTGCGCGACCAGCAGACCGGACTATTTAACCACCGATATCTAGAGGAAGCTATCGAAGCGGAATTTTACCGCGCCAAAAGATACG
>JAFGET010000060.1 GCA_016931435.1 Candidatus Omnitrophota bacterium | reverse complement strand
TCAAGCAGTCCCTAAGCCTTCGGCTTATGGATAATTCGCCTGAAGCAAAAGAGGGCGAATTAAGCGTTGCGAGGCGACAAGCAAAATTTTAATAGCTCTAAGTAGCATCGCACTTCGTACGGTGTAATTTACTGGAAGTAAGAGAGGGTAAATTAATGGACCTGGATACCTTAAGACACTCCTGTTCACATATTATGGCCGAAGCAGTCAAAGAGCTCTGGCCGCAGGTCAAAGTCGGGATCGGGCCTTCGATCGAGGATGGTTTTTATTATGATTTTGATAAAAAAGAGCCATTTACCGACGAGGATTTAGCGCGCATAGAAGATAAGATGCGCCAGATCATCAAGGCGGATGAGCCTTTCTTAAGGCAAGAGCTGAGCAAACAGGAAGCCATAGAGTTATTCACAAAACTGAACGAGGATTATAAAGTCTCTTTGCTGCGGGATATCCCCGAGGAGAAAGTCTCTATCTATAAAACCGGAGATAAGTTTATAGACTTATGCCGCGGCCCGCATATAGAATCTACCGGACAGATAAAAGCCTTTAAATTACTTTCGGTCGCCGGGGCTTATTGGCATGGCATCGAAACTAACCCCATGCTACAAAGGATTTACGCCACCTGTTTTGAAACCCAGAAGGAATTGGACGATTATTTAAAAAATTTAGATGAAGCAAAGCTGCGCGACCATAGGAAACTTGGGCCGCAACTGGGATTTTTTGATATTTACCACGAAGAGGCGGGGGCAGGGCTGGTCTTTTATCCTCCAAAGGGGGCGGTTTTAAGGAAGATAATCGAAGATTACGAAAAAAAGGAGCACCTTGCGCGCGGTTATCAGATGGTGATTACGCCGCATATTATGGAATCCTCTTTATGGAAGACCTCCGGCCATTATGACTACTACAAGGAAAACATGTATGTCCTGAAGGTCGATGAGAAGGAATTTGTGTTAAAACCCATGAACTGCCCAGGGCACATCCTTATTTATAAATCCAAGACAAGAAGCTATAAAGAGCTTCCTCTGCGGCTCTTTGAATTGGGCACGGTCTATCGTTACGAAAAAGCCGGGGTGCTGCATGGGTTATTGCGTGTACGCGGGTTTACTCAGGATGATGCGCATATATTCTGCCTGCCGCAGCAGTTAAAGGCGGAAATAAAAGGCATCATCGATTTTGTATTTGATACGATGAAGGTCTTCGGATTCAATGATTTAGGGATCGAATTAAGCACGCGGCCGGAAAAATTTATCGGCACAGAAGAAGATTGGCGTCTGGCTACCGCAGCCCTCACGGAATCATTAGAAGAAAAAGGCCTTTCTTATGAGATAAATGCCGGAGACGGAGCGTTTTACGGCCCGAAGATAGATATAAAATTAAAGGATGCCCTGAAGAGAAAATGGCAATGCGCCACGATCCAATGTGATTTTGCCCTGCCCAAAAGATTTGGCCTTGCCTATGTAGATGTAGACGGTAAAGAGAAGCAGCCGATCATGCTGCACAGGGTCCTTTTGGGAAGCCTGGAGCGTTTCATGGGAGCGTTATTGGAGAATTACAAAGGAGCTTTGCCTTTATGGCTTTCGCCCGTGCAGGCGGTGATCATACCGGTCAGGGATTCTGTTTCGGAATACGCTTCAGAAGTCCGCAGAGAGCTTTGCGCTTGCGAAATAAGGGCAGAGATCGATGGCCGTAACGAAACGCTGGATAAAAGAGTCCGGGAAGCCGAGATCACCAAGATACCTTATATTTTAATCGTCGGAGAACGCGAGGCACAAAACCGCAGTGTTTCGGTAAGAAAAAAAGGTGCAGGTAACCAAGGTGTTACGGATTTGGAAGAATTAAAAAAAGAAATGAAACATAAAATAACGAATCACGAAGGAGGTGGTCCGTATTAAAAAGTTCATCCGTATCAACGATAAAATACGCGCTTCACAGGTGCGCTTGATCGGCCCGGAAGGCAATCAGTTGGGTATCGTGCCCTTGAATAAGGCGCAGGAAATAGCCAATCAACATGACCTGGACCTGGTTGAGGTTGCAGCGCAGGTGGTGCCGCCTGTTTGCCGTATCATAGACTTCAGCAAGTTCAAATATGACCAGGAAAAAAAAGAGCGCGAGGCCAAAAAGCACCAGAAGCAGGTGCACTTAAAGGAAATCCGCCTGAAGCCCAATATTGACGAACATGATTATCAGGTGAAACTTAGGCAAGCCGTTACTTTTTTAAAGAAAAGAGATAAGGTGAGGGTGAATCTTTTCTTCCGGGGGCGGCAGATGGAACACTTGGATCTGGGCAGAAAGATTTTAGATAAATTCAT
Source organism: Candidatus Omnitrophota bacterium (assembly GCA_016931435.1). Lineage (GTDB taxonomy): Bacteria > Omnitrophota > Gorgyraeia > Gygaellales > Profunditerraquicolaceae > JAFGET01. The sequence goes on along the minus strand of JAFGET010000060.1, from coordinate 5,698 downwards.
CATAGATACGCAAAGCGACGGGCACATAGAGAAGGAACCTGCTTTAGAGGGCAGGATCATGTCTTTTGTTATTAATCCGAAGTAAAGATGTCCTTATTGCTTCAATACGCAAGCGGCAGTGAGGATCAATTATCTTACGCTGTTTAAATTAGAAGTAATTGAGGTTAATTGGGAGCCGATATGCCAAAATTGAAGACGAAAAAAGGGGTAGCCAAAAGGTTTAGGTTGACTAAGAAAGGCAAGGTGAAGTATCATCCGGGAGGCAAAAGCCATATTCTATCCGGCAAGGAGCCGGAGCGTCTCAGGCGCTTAAGGAAGCCGGATACTATCGGTGACGCCAAGAACACTGCTTATATAAAGCAGATGCTGCCCTATGGTTGATTTAGAAATCTGCGGCAGGGGCAAGGAGTGAAAGCTTAGTTGGTCAGGAGTTGATGTTTTAAACACATAGGTGTAAAAATTATGGTCTAATACATTGGGGTCTGTTTAGAGTTCGATAAGTTAAAGGAGAGAAAATGGCAAAAATAAAACATAGCGTAGCGACCCGCCGCAGAAAAAAGCGGCTGCTTAAGAAGACCAAGGGGTTTTGGGGAGACCGCAGCAAACAATACCAGCAGGCGCGCAGGGCACTTCTGCATGCTTTGGTCTATGCCTATCGGGACAGGCGCAAGAAAAAGACCGAATTCCGCCAGTTGTGGATAGTGCGCTTAAACAGCGCCTGCCGTTTGGCCGGGATGACCTATAGCAGGTTTATCGCTGGGCTTAAAAAAGCCAAAGTTAATTTAGACCGCAAAGTCTTGGCGGAGTTGGCGGTAAAAGACGAAGCCGCTTTTAAGAAATTGATTGAGATAGCCAAAGGCGCAAAATAGGTATTCTTATGCACACCATAATCGTAGGTTGCGGCAGGGTAGGTTCGGAATTGGCTAAGCTTTTATCTAACGAAGGCCACGATGTGGTCATCATCGATAAAAAAAGGGATTCTTTTGAGCGGCTAGGTGCGGGTTTTAACGGGGTGACGCTTACCGGAAACGGTTTTGACCTGGATCTGTTAAAACAGGCCGGCGTTGAGAAAGCCGATGCCTTCTGTGCCGTCACTAACGGCGATAACACTAATTTAATTTCCGCCCAGGTGGCCAAGAGGATATTCAAGGTCCCAAAAGTCATCGCCCGCATATACGACCCGCAACGCGCGCATATTTACACGACCTTAGGGTTAGATATCATCAGCGGCACGATGCTTTTTGCTTCGATGCTAAGGGATAAAATAATCGAAAGCAGGTTCTCCAGTTACCTGATCGAGACTAAAGAATTAGGAGTTATCGAAATCGAAGTCAATAAAGACCTGACCGGCAAGGCAATCCAGGACATAAACATCCCTCAGGAATTGCTGGTAGTGGCGCTTAGAAGGCTGGAGGGTATCATTATTCCGCAACCCCAGACAGTCTTGAAAGAAAAGGATGTTTTTATGGCCGTGGTAAAAGTCGCAAGCCTGGAAAAGATAAAAAATAAATTTAGTATATAACAAAGAGGTAAAAATGCGTGTTGTAATTATCGGAGCGGGAAAGGTAGGTTATTTTTTAGCCAAGAGGCTCAAGAAGAGCAAGCACGCGGTAAGCATAATTGACAAAGACCATGTCCTATGCCAAGAAGTGGCAAGAGAGTTGGACGCCCTAGTGATAAACGGTGACGGTTGCGACCCGCGGATCCTGGAAGAGGCGGGGATTACCCAGGCAGAAGTCGTCGCCGCGGTAACTGGTGACGATGAAGATAACCTGATTATTTGCCAGTTAGCCAAGGAGAGATTTAGCGTGCGCCGTAGTGTCGGCAGGGTAAATAATCCCGACAACGAGCATACCTTTTCAGAGCTGGGGATTGATGTGCCGGTCGATGCCACTAAAATTATCGCAAAGATCATCGAAGAAGAAGTTTCTTTTTCCGATTTTGTCAATTTGATGAGTTTCAAGCGCGGCAAGCTCGCTATTGTCAGGCTGGATCTGCCGTCAGACTCTCCCGTAATAAACAAAAAAATACAGGAAATAGAGCTGCCGCAGAATACGGTATTAGTTTCCATCGTGCGCGGCGAAGAGGTAATAGTCCCCAAGGGCGATACGGTGCTTAAATCAGCGGATGATATCATTGCGCTTACTTTTGTAGGTAATGAGCCGCAAATATTGAATTTACTGGTAGGTAAAATATGAAGGTAAATACCAGGTATTTTGCTAGGTTTTTTTTGGGGACATCCACCGAGGTGCTATATGCCCTTTTCATCATGCTCGCCGCTTTTTTAATCTGTCTTTTAAGCGAAGCCATAAATTACACGGCAGGGCATTAATATAGCTTAAGCGCCTGCCGCAGTAATTCAACGACTGATAAATGGTCTTTAAGCCCACCATAGAAGATATAAAAAATATCGGATATTACCTGGGCAGGATTATCTTGGGGTTGAGCCTGACTATGTCTATCCCGTTGCTCCTGGGGTTTATGTTAAAAGAGATAAACCCCGCCCTAGATTTCCTTATTGCTATCGAGATAGCCCTTATTTTCGGGATGATATTGACCAGGTTATGTTATAGCAAAAAAGAGCTTAATTGGATGCAGGGTATGGTCATCGTCTCTTTGTCATGGCTTGTCGCCATGGCTTTAGGGGCCGTACCCTTATATTTAAGTGGGCACTGGAAGTCATATCTGGATGCCTGTTTTGACGCCATGTCCGGTTTTGCTACTACGGGGTTAGTTTTAGTGCAGGACTTAGACCACCTTTCTTTCACGCATAATCTCTGGCGGCATTTGATCATGTTCATCGGAGGCCAGGGGGTAGTGATCGTCGCCCTGGCTTTATTCGTGAAGGGGGCATCCGGGGCTTTTAAGATGTATGTAGGAGAGGCGCGCGATGAAAGGGTGCTCCCTAATGTCATCCATACCGCCAGGTTTATCTGGTTAGTAAGTATCGTTTATTTAGTGCTGGGTACTTTTGCTTTGGCCACAGTAGGCATCTTTAGCGGCATGAAACCTTTTACGGCATTCTTTCATGGAGCTTGTATCTTTATGGCTGCTTTTGATACCGGGGGATTTGCCCCGCAGTCTCAGAACATCCTTTATTACCATAGTTTCCCTTTTGAAATAGTAACCCTGGTGATCATGTTTTTAGGGGCCATTAATTTTAAATTACATTATCACATCTGGCAGGGGAACCGTAAAGAGATAGTCAGGAATATAGAAACGCAGTCTCTTTTTGTAAGCATTATCCTTACTTTTTCTCTTGTGGCGATAGGCTTAAAACAATCGGGCGCCTACCCCCAGGCGTTTATGCTTTTCCGAAAGGGATTTTATCAATTAGCTTCCGCCCACACCGGCACGGGATATATGACGATATACCCCGCGCAATTCATTACCGAATGGAGCCAGTTGGCGTTGGTAGCGGTTATGGTGGCGATGTCTTTAGGGGGGGCGGTATGTTCGACTACCGGCGCGATTAAAATGCTGCGCGTGGGGATTATTTACAAGGCCCTAAGGGAGGATTTAAAAAGGATAATCCTGCCCGAGCATTCGGTGGTAGTCCAGAAATACCACCATATCAAGTGGGTGTTTTTAGAGGATAAGCAGGTGCGTTCCGCCTTATTGATTACGCTGGCGTATTTAGTTTTGTATGGCGCAGGTTCTATTATAGGGATGCGCTATGGCTATCCTTTTTTGAATTCCCTTTTTGAATCCGTTTCGGCGGCCGCAAACGTAGGGTTATCATGCGGGATTACCGATATGACAATGCCGGCAGCTTTAAAGGTGACATATATTTTAGAGATGTGGGTAGGCCGCCTTGAATTTATGGCGGTATTTACTTTAGCCGGATTTTTTGTGGCGCTATTTCGCGGTAAATAATGGTTAAACTAAAAGTAAAAAAGCAAAAGGAAAATAGATTTAAGTTGTGGTTTATGGTTTTACCTTTTACCTTTTGCCTTTTGCCTTGCCTTTGTTACTCTCAACCCGTTTCCAGCAGTGAACTTATCAATAATGCCGAACAATATGACGGCAAGACTGTAGTTTACGCCGGAGAAGTAATCGGTGAAGTCATGGCGCGCGGTAAATTTGCCTGGGTGAATTTAAGCGACGGTAAGAACAGTATCGGTATCTGGGCGGAAAGAGAGCTCTTGAAAGAATTAGTTTATCGCGGAGGCTATAAAGTCAGGGGCGATTGGCTGGAAGTAACGGGGATTTTTCATCGTGCCTGCCTTTATCACGGAGGAGATTTAGATATACACGCGCAGGCTCTTACCAGGATTTCATCCGGCAGGGCGCCCGCAGAATTCATGAGTACCTCAAAGAGAAATTTTGCTTTGGCCTTATCGGGAATTTTATTTCTTGTTTTTATCTTAACCCAGGTTATTCTGAGACACAAAAACGCGTGATTTAAGATGGATATTTCGACAATCAAACAGGAATTAGAAACAGAGATAGTAAGAATAACTTCTTTTTCTGAGTTGGAAGAATTACGTAATAAATACCTGGGAAGGAAAGGCATCCTTAACCAGCTGACCGGAGCTATCCCTTCTTTACCAAAAGAAGAGCGAGCCTCAGCCGGCCAGGCGGTCAATGCTTTTAAGGAACGGATTAATTCCTTGATCCAGGAGAAAGAAAAGGAACTTAAGCGGCCTTCCCAAGAATCCGTTGTTCCTTCGGTAGATATCGGGATGCCCGGCATTACTCAGGGATTGGGGCGCCTGCATCCTATTACCCAGATTATCGATGAGATCTGCGGTATTTTCGTGCGCATGGGGTTTTCGGTGATAGAGGGCCCGGAGGTAGAAAACGAATTCAATAATTTTACCGGGTTGAATATTGCCCTGGATCATCCTTCACGGGACGTCTTCGATACTTTTTATTTAAAGTATCAGCAAAAGCTGCTTTTACGCAGCCACACATCTCCAGTGCAGATAAGGGTAATGCGCAGTGAAAAACCGCCCCTGGCCGTGGTCGTGCCGGGCAAGGTATACAGGCCGGATGCCTCCGACGCCTCGCATTCTTTTATGTTCCATCAGGTCGAAGGATTTATGGTGGATGATGATATCCGTTTTTCCGACTTAAAGGGGATGCTGGAAGTCTTCGCTAAAGGCGTATTCGGTGAAAATATCAAAATGCGCTTCAGGCCGCACTTCTTTCCTTTTACCGAGCCTTCCGTCGAAGTAGATATTTCATGTATTATCTGCGGCGGTAAAGGCTGCTCTGTCTGCGGCAGGAAAGGTTGGCTTGAAATACTGGGGGCGGGGATGATCCACCCCAATGTTTTTAAAAATGTGGGTTATCCTAAGGATAAATACACCGGTTTTGCTTTCGGGATGGGCGTCGAGAGGATCGCTATGCTTAAATACGGCATCGACGATATCAGGTTATTTTTTGAAAACGACCTGCGGTTTTTAAAGCAGTTCTAATTAAAAGTTAAAAAGGTTACAGGCGACAAGCGATCCCTTACTTCTATTAGTAACCTATAGTAACCTCTGTAACCTCACATATAGAGAGATGAAAGTTACCTACAATTGGTTAAAAGATTTTGTAGAGATAAAAATACCTCCGAGGGAGCTTGCGGATAAACTGACCATGGCAGGCCTTGAAGTGGTTTCTTTGGAGCAAAAGGACGGAGATTCGGTCTTTGAGATCGAGATTACTTCAAACCGCCCGGACTGGTTAAGCGTGCTCGGTATTGCCC
>JAFGET010000059.1 GCA_016931435.1 Candidatus Omnitrophota bacterium | reverse complement strand
AAAGTATTTTTAATATTCCTGTTTTGAAGAAGAGAAGATTGCGAATTCCGTTTGCCTGGGGCATGGTCTCACGCGTAATCTTGTTTGTAATGTTCCTTCTGGGGTTGTCAGTGTTTGCGGATTATTTCAACGGGCGCTCTCTTTTTCATCACGTCAATTACTTCAATATATTTAACCCATCCCGCTTAACTACCGCGGCGTTGTATATTCTCCCGCTGCTTCTCGTCTTGAGTTTTTTCATTTTTAGGCCTTTTTGCCATTGGGTATGCCCGTTTGGGCTTCTCTCGTGGATTCTCGAAAAGATCTCGCTCGGCAGAATTCGCGTTGATAGAAAACTATGTATTGATTGTAAGCTTTGCGTTAAGGCCTGTCCAACGTATGCCATGCGCGGGATATTGGACAATCAGAAAAAAATATTTCAGGCGGATTGCTGGTCGTGCGGCAAGTGTGTTTCATCGTGTCCAAAAGATGCGATTGTTTTTAAGTAAAAAGTAGAGGGGTACGGTTTTTCGTTTTGGTTGAGAAGCGCCTGTTACGTCATTACTAAAGTGGCTAATATGTTGCCAGTAGGATAATTGATGACCGAACACCGGCTCATCGAGCGCGTAATTAAGCTGTGGGAGGCAGAGCTTAAGCGGATTGATAAAAATAAGAGAGCAGACCCGTATTTTATCGATAAAGCCGTAGATTGTATGTATGAAAAAAAGCGGCTTTCCCCGGAAATATCAAAGATTCTTCAAGAGTTGGTGGATGAATAAAGAAGTCCTTGACAAATAGGAGTTATTCCTATATACTATCTATTATGAATAAGAAAACGCGGGGCGCAAACGAAACTTTCCGCAAAAAGTGCAGAGAAGCCAACCTTAAGATCACCCCCCAGCGGATGATTATTTTCGAGTCTTTAATCGATGATAAAAGCCACCCTTGCGCGGATACGGTTTTTCAAAGAGTGAGAAAGAAGGCCCCGCATATTTCTTTTGATACTGTCAACAGGACGCTTTTATCTTTTGTGGATATGGGGCTCTTAAAGGTAGTGGAGGGATACGGCCGGCCCAAGCGCTTTGATCCGGATACGGAGAATCATCATCATTTCCAGTGCGTCAAATGCAATAAGATCATCGATTTTTCCGATAAGGCGCTGGATGCTATCGAGATCCCCGAAGATATTAAGCGCAGATTTACCGTTACGGGAAAGAAGATAGTCATAGAAGGCTTGTGTGATTCATGCAAAAGGTAAATTTTTTTAACCCATAAATAGTATAAATTACTATTTAAGATTAGCTACGAAAGGAGGCGGCAGAGGCTAGTTTTTAAAAAGGCGCGTGTTAAGTGAGTAAAATTAATTTAAAAAACAGGAGGTAATTAAAATGGAGAATACTATGGAAGCTGTGGCTAGGGTGCCTCTTATCGGAGAAAAAGCTCCGGCATTTGAAGCGGATACTACGCAGGGAAAAATCAAGTTTCCGGATGATTACAAAGGTAAGTGGGTGATTTTGTTTAGCCACCCGGCTGATTTTACCCCGGTATGCACAAGTGAGTTTATGACCTTCGCTTCGATGGAAAAGGAGTTTGAGGCGCTCAACTGTAAGCTTATCGGCCTTTCTATCGATAGCCACTATAGCCATATCGCATGGCTAAGGACAATCAAAGAAAAGATAGAGTATAAAGGCATGAAGAACGTTGAGATAAGATTCCCGGTTATCGCGGATGTTAAGATGGATGTCGCGCATAAATACGGCATGGTTCAACCCGCGGCAAGCGATATTAGCCCGGTACGCGCGGTGTTCTTTATGGATCCGGGAGCTATAGTCAGAGCGATGATATTTTATCCTTCGTCAATGGGGCGTAATTTTCAGGAGATCAAACGCATGATTATTGCCATGCAGACCGCCGATACTTATAAAGTAGCTACCCCTGCCGATTGGCAGCCGGGAGATGATGTAATCGTGCCTCCTCCGGGAAGCTGCGGGGCGGCAAAGGATAGGGTTGATGGCGCGGAAAAAGAGGGTATTAAGTGCCTTGATTGGTTTATGTGCTTTAAGCCGCTTAAGCTGAAATAACCGCCTGGTTACCGATCAAAAAGCAGGCCATTTATATACTATGTGGCCTGTTTTTTATTATTTAGCCCGGGGAAAACCTTTTCTGACAATGTCTGGTATTTCGGGCCAGATATCTTTACTTGGGCGCGGCCTATGGGAAGGCCGAAGCGCAGAGCATAGTGGCCTGCGCGGGGGGGGGGCATCCTTGATTAAAATTTATTTTGACTTGCTTGGGAATGAGTATAAAATAATTACATTAAAGGATGTTGAATATAAGGGTACTAACGTAACGAGGCAGATATGCAGAATGTAATAGATAAAGCTATAGAATATGTGATGCAATATGGCTTAAGTTTTGTTTATGCCTTATTAATATTTATTATCGGAAAACGGATAGCGCGTTTTGTGTCTAAAATGGTAGGCGTTGCTATGGTAAATTCAAAGCTGGATGAAACCCTTGCCTCTTTTCTTAAACACGCTGTTTATTACGTGCTTCTTATTTTCGTATGCATAGCGGCTTTAAATAAGATCGGCGTTGAGACTACGTCGTTCATTGCTATTATCGGCGCCGCCGGCCTGGCAATAGGCTTGGCTCTGCAGGGTTCCCTGGCTAATTTTGCCGCAGGAGTCCTGCTTATTATCTTTAAGCCGTTTAAGGTAGGAGATTTTATCGAAGCCGGCGGGACTATCGGGACAGTAGAGGAGATCCAGATATTCAATACTGTTTTGAATCATCCTGACAACAGGCGCATTACCGTGCCAAACGCAAAAGTTACAGGGGATAACATCAGTAATTTCAGCGCCATCGGAAAAAGAAGGATAGACCTGGTTTTCGGTATTTCCTATAACGATGATATAAAGAAGGCGAAGGAGGCGCTGGAAAAAGTAGTGGCGGATGACCCCAGAGTTCTAAAAGAGCCTAAGCCGGTTATCGCGGTTTCGGAATTGGGCAATAGCAGCGTAAACCTTGTATGCAGGCCATGGGTCAAGCCCGGGGATTATTGGGCGGTTTATTTTGATACTTTAGAGAATGGTAAATTGGAATTGGAGAAAAACGGCATCACTATACCGTTTCCCCAGCAGGATGTGCATCTATACCAGCAGAAAAAATAGGAGTAAGGAAGGGGTATGAAAAATAAGGTAGTTAATTTTTTAAGCAAGGATATCTGGAGGATACGCCTGAAGGATACTCCGAAGAAACGTTCATTTATTATAAGGACCCTAAGGATCCTTATTTTATCACTGCGCGGTTTTAACGAAGATAAATGCTCTTTGCGCGCTTCTGCCTTGACATTTTACAGCCTTCTTTCCATTGTGCCTGTATTCGCCATGTTCTTTGGGATAGCTAAGGGGTTTGGGCTGGATAAAATGCTGGAGAAGCAGCTTATGGATAAAGTCCCCAACCAGAACGAAATAATCGCAAACATAATCAATTTTTCCCATACTCTGCTTGAGAATACAAAAGGCGGAGTTATCGCCGGAATAGGCGTTGCGCTCTTATTCTGGACGGTGATCAAGGTTTTGGGCAATATAGAGCGGTCTTTTAACGATATTTGGGGGATTAAGGGGATGCGCAGCCTGATGCGCAGGTTTGCGGATTATCTTTCGGTAATGCTGATCTGTCCGATATTGCTGATTTTAGCAAGCGGGGTTACTGTTTTTATAAACACGCAGGCAAAAATGATAGCCCAGAAGATCGCGGTGTTAGGGGTATTTACTCCTTTGATAAATTTTGTGCTTGATTTTCTGCCTTATACCGTAATCTGGGTAGTGTTTACTTTTATTTACATTTTTATTCCCAATACAAAAGTTAATTTTAAATCCGGCATCCTCGCGGGTGTCGTAGCAGGCACAGTTTATCAGCTTATGCAGTGGGTATATGTCTATTTTCAGGTAGGCGTAGCTAACTATAATGCAATATACGGAAGTTTTGCCGCCCTGCCTTTGTTTCTGGTATGGATGCAGTTAAGCTGGAGGATCGTGCTTCTGGGGGCGGAGATCTCTTTTGCACATCAGAACGTGGATACCTATGAATTCGAGCCCGATTGTCTAAGTGTCAGCCGTTCGTTCAAAAATATGCTTGCGTTAAGGATAGTCAATCTGTTAAGCAAGAATTTCGCTAAAGGCGAAAAGGCCCCTACTGCGCATGAAGTATCCCAGGCGCTGGGTATTCCCATAAGGCTGATCCGCGACATAATATACGAGTTGACTGAAACCGGGATCCTTGTTGCCGTTCAAGACGAGACAAGCAGGGTGCCCGCATATCAGCCGGCGGTTGATGTAAATTTACTCTCCATAAAATATGTCATTGATAAACTAAAAAGCCACGGGACCGACTCTATACCGGTCATAGATACAAAAGAGCTAAAAAGAATCAAGGATAGCCTGCAGGAGTTTGATGAGTTGTTAGAAAAGTCGCAGGCAAACCTGCTTTTAAAAGACATTTAACGGGGGTAGGAAAAATGAAAAAAATCTTGCTAATTATCCTGGCAGTAGCTGTAATCATATTAGGCGGTTTAGTTATCGCCAGGAATATGCTGGTAAAGACGGCCGTTATAAAAGGAGTTGAGGCCGCTACGGGAATGGCGGTTGATATCAAAAGTATCAATATTGGATTATTACGCCCGGGTATCGCGGTATCCGGATTAAAAGTCTATAATCCCGCCGGTTTTAAAGACAAGCTTTTAGCCGATATTCCCGGGATCTCTGTGGATATTAACCTCCTGGGGTTATTAGCAAACCGGGTGCACCTTAAGCAATTAGTAATCGATGTCAAGGAACTGATCCTTATTCTTAATGAAAGCGGAAAGTTTAACTTAAACTCTTTGGCGTTGTTTGCGCCGAAGCCCGCAGAAGGAAAGCCTCCGGAAATCCGGATAGATGAGCTAAGGTTAAAGATAGGTAAAGTCGCCTATAAAGGATATTTTCCCGCGGTAGGAATAAAATCTGCCGAATTCGATCTTAAACTGGATGAGATTTTTTACGATGTGGCTAATCCTTCGAGCGTTGCCGCAGATATTATGAAAAAGATACTTGACCGCGCAGGTTTATCGGGTTTAGCAAATTTTGACATTAAGGCTCAGGCAGGCCAGGTCAAAGAGCAGGCACAGCAGGCTTTTGATGGGATTATACAGAAAGCGAAGGAAGATTTAAAGAGCGTTATTGTAAAATAAATAATAGCGAAAAAAGGCGATAGCTTGGTATTCCGCTTTCTGCTAAGGATGATGAATCTGCTATTGCCGTGGCGCATACCTTTATGAAGAAAAGGATATTTGAAAAAGCTTTTCTTTCCGAAGACCTCACCGTATATCCGGGGCTGAAAAGTGACGCCGGGGTGATCTTAAGGTCTGAAACAGCTTTTATAAATGCCTTGCGCGATAATCTGGATTTAGAAATTAAATATATCCTGGATTATAATTCCGAACCGGCAGGAAAAAAGAAAACAGATACCCAGATCATAGCAGGAATAAAATATAAATTCTAAGATGGGCGTATTAAGAAAGATCTTTAAGGCTGCGGCCAAGATCATTGCCGGAATTTTTGTGTTTTATTTACTGCTTAGCCTGGTTATTATCCCGTTGATTGCGCCATGGATAGCCGGCAGCCAGGCGACTAAGATCTTAAAACATCCGGTTAGGGTGCGTTTGATAATCTTGAATCCTTTTCTATTACGCCTGACAGTAAAGGGCCTTAATATCCAGGATGCTGATAAGCAGGCTATGGTGGGATTTGATAGATTCTGGGCGGATTTAAGTTTTATCAGCTTATTAGAAAAAAAATACCGCGTAGAGTCTATAGGTTTAGAGGGGCTAAAAGTCAATGCGGCGCTTGGGAAAGACGGCAATATTAACCTGTTAGGTTTAATACCCCAGGATGAGATAAAACCGGCCGCCCCTAAAGAAAATCCCGCTCAGCCGCAATCGGTAAATCCCGCCACAGAACAGAAGCCTGGCGTATCCACTGCATCAGGCACGGGCGCCTTGCCGTTACCTTTGGTAGTTATAGATCTTATAACTGTCAAGAACGGGGCTATACGCTTCAGCGATTTATCCGTGGAGCCGAATTTTACCACTTCCTTAAATAACATCAATCTGCAGGTGACTAATCTCTCAACTAACCCCGAGGCAGAAGCAAAAATATCTTTCCAGGCGAAACTCGATGACAAGGGGGTAATGTCCAGCGAGGCATTGGTCAAACCGTTTGCCTCGCCTTTGGCATTCGAAAACGTATTTAAGCTCAATGATTACGCCCTGGGGGTACTTACTCCTTACGTCGCTAAATTCGTCGGGCATAAGGTAAAAAGCGGAAAACTCGACCTTAGTATGGATTATCGGGCAGCAGATAATCGGCTGAAAGCCAGCCATAAAGTGCTGGTGCAGAGTTTTGATTTCGGGGATAAGGTAGAAAGTAAAGACGCGCTGAATCTTCCTTTTGGCCTTGCCTTGGCGCTTTTAGAAGATTCCCGTAACCGCATCGATATATCCTTGCCGGTGAGCGGAGATATGAGTAAGCCGGATTTTCATTATTTTCATCTTATCGGACAGGTTTTAAGGAATTTTTTCTTTAAGCTGGTGACTAAGCCTTTCGCGTTCTTAGGCTCTTTAGTCGGCTCAGAGAGCGGCAGCGAAGAGTTCGGTTATGTGCGTTTTGCGCCCGGCCAGGCTGAACTTTCGCCTGCGGAAAAAGAAAAATTAAGCTCTATCGTCAAGTTATTGCTGGAGCGGCCGAAAATCTTACTTGAAATTAAGGGAAGCTATGATCCGCTGGTGGATTGGCGGGCAATTAAAACGGATGTTTTTAACAATGATTTCCGGATTTTAAAGGAAGAATCAAAACGCCCGGAGAGTTGGGTCTATCAGGAGTTATATCAGCGCCGTTTTGGTATCAGGGACCTTTGGAGGCTTACTAAGTCTTACCGGTCTAAAGAAGGCGTCTATGATGAAGAAAAGCTTAACGCGGAGATCAAGCGACAGCTGATCGGGGAAGGAAACGCGGATAAAGCGGCACTTTTTGCTTTGGCAGAGGCTCGCGCCAAAGTTATCTACGATTTTGTGATTGCCGCTGGATTTGAAGTCAAGCGCGTAAGTATCGGAGAAGCCCACGAGTGCCAAGCGAGCGCAGGTTTTGTGCCTTTAGAGCTTGCTTTGACGGTTTATGATAATTCTTCTGCGAAAAACTAGGGTTCGCTTCGGGGGTTTTAGGCCTTAAGAAACATAGAAACATCCCCTAGTTTTATAGAAACGTCCCCTAGTTTTACTTGTTTATCAGACGCGCCTCCTTCCAAGTATTTCCTTGACAAGTTAGAAATTATATTGTATGCTTTTATACAGATGATTGTATAAATATATACAAATTATTGTATGGAATATATGATAGATAAACAAGGCTTATTGAATAGAATCAGCGCTTGGGATACCTTTTTTAAAAGGAAGGTGCATTTGATTGCTTGCGGTGGGACCGCTTTGACGCTTTTAGGGGTGAAACCATCTACCAGGGATATAGATTTAATAGTGCCAAATTTAGATGAGCATGAATACCTGGTAACTATTTTAAAGCAACTAGGATATAAATCGGCAAGCGGTTGGGGCTGGGAAAGAGGGGATGGCTTCATATTTGATTTATTCAGAGGCAAATCAGTGCATACTACAGAGTTGTTGGAATCGCCGTTGGAAAAAGGAAATCATATCCTTGTAAAGGAGCTTGAGAGGATTTATCTTGGAGTTTTGAATTATTACGACATTGTAATAAGTAAATTGTTTAGGGCTACGGAAATTGATATTGACGATTGCCTTGCGCTAGTTAATAACAAGAAACAGGATATAGATATTGACTACTTGAAGAAGCGTTTTAAAGAAACTGCCTCTTTTGATGTTTCAGAAGAGAAAGTGAGAAAGAATTTTGAACACTTCTTGAAGATTTTGAAGAAAGAAGGCTTGGTCAATGAAAAATAGTGAGCTTTTAAAAAGAATCAATGCATTGGGATTTCCGCTTTTTGGCTCCGAGGAAGACCAGAACGCAAATTTAACTCTTGCGGATATGGTAAAATCCCACGACCTGCGTCTTTGGGAAGGATTCCCGGTAGTATTGGCAAACAGCGCAGAGAAGGGGCTGTTTAATTACGATAAGGTCAATCGGTACTTTAAAAAGCCTTTAGACAAGTCATATTTTGTTTCGCTTGTGGTAATGTCACTAGCTCTTTATAAATTTTTTAATCTACAATTTTCCTGGGCCAATAAATTTCATAAAACTCTTTCAGGCAGCAACAAAAAAGAATTCTCCGAGTTTTTAGGGAAATTTAAGAATAATGCTGATTTTAATGTTGTTAATCAAGGAATGTCAACTCAGCGGCTAAAAACCGTATTCAACAATTATTTTCAGCAAACTCATAATAAATTGAATGAATTACTTTCAGTAAAAGACGAATTAAGCCTTGAATATTCATTGTCACAGGTTTTTTCTCCTAAACAGAAAGAGCTATTTTTAAAGAAACTTAAGCGAGAAAAATTAACTAAAACTGAGAAAGAATATTTTTCAAGAGCAGTAAAAAAGAAAGTATTAGCATTGGCTAATCCGCAAGTACATCGCTTATCGCAAAAGTTATTAGAGTAACGGGTTTCAGGCAGGGAGGAAAAAGGATGTCCTGGAAGTGGATTTTAAGAGATGTTCAACGCGCTGGTCAAACAGAAAGGAAAAAGCAGTGAAAAGAAAACACAGGCATGAAGAAGTGGTATTACCGCAGGTAGGATTGGATATCGCAGGGGTCATTGTTAAGATGCAGCAGCAGTTATCCAGCTTAGAAGGAAAAATGGACAGACTGCTTAGCAGGCAGTCTCAGAATACGCCTTCCGGAGAAAGGCCGCAGCAAGGGGCGCCTCCTTACAGGCATCATAATTTCCACAGTTTCCAGTCCAGGAGGCACGGGGATTTTAAGGAGAGAAGGATGTTTCAGGCTGTTTGCGCAGAATGCGGCGCAGCATGCGAAATCCCCTTCAGGCCTACCGGAGAGCGTCCGGTATATTGCAAGGAATGTTTTTCCCAGCGTAAACAAGGCGGCCCCCAACCCGTTAAAGTGCCTGCCATAGAAAAAGAATCCATCCCAAAGCCGGACATTGATCATAAGCCCGGCAAGAAGAAGCATGGGGTAGGTAAAAAGAAAAAAGGGAAAAAATAGTTTCGGAGACGTTTCTATTTTATTTTTTTGGGTGTTCTTTTAGGGCTTAAATAAGGATAATGACTGATAATACCGTAAATGATCTGGGCTTACAGCCCATTTCCGCTCTTATGGCTGAACACGGATTAAAACCCGGAGATTTGGTAGATAGTTCAACCGAGCAAATCACATATAAGATGGTCAACCGCGCGGTAAAGGGGAGGCGCCTGACGCCGAATGCCCGCCAGAAGATCCTTAATGCCCTGAATAAGGCTGCCAATAAACAATACTCGCTGAAGGATATTTTTAATTATTAAATATGGGAAAATTAAAATGCGGGAACATTTATTCTAAGATTCCCGGCGCAAAAAATAAAGAGGCGTTTCAGGCGCTTTGGGTAAAGAAAAAGCTGAAGATCGAACGCATCGTCTCAAAGGGCCAGGCCACGGAAAAGGGGAAATGGCTGAAAGATCCGCGTGATGAATGGGTGATGGTGTTAAAGGGGTCAGGCAAGTTAAGATTCCGTAAGGATGGTCGTTTGATAAGGCTCAAGCCAGGGGATCATATTCTAATTCCAGCGAATACCTCTCATCGAGTGGAGTGGACTTCTTTGCGAAAGAAGACAATCTGGTTAGCGGTGTATAGATAATGGATAGATATTTGCAGTCAGCTATAGAAGAAGCGCGGGAAGGGCTGAAAGAAGGCGGCATACCGATAGGCTCGGTTATTGTGCATAACGGCAAGATCATCGGCCGCGGCCATAACCGCAGGGTGCAGCAGGGCAGCGCTATTATGCACGCGGAAATGGATGCCCTGGAAAACGCCGGGCGCTTGCCGGCATCGGTATATAGGGATTGCATATTGTATACCACGCTTTCCCCCTGCGCGATGTGCGCGGGAGCGGTCATCCTTTATGGAATCAAGCATGTGGTCATCGGCGAAAATAAGAACTTTTCCGGAGAAGAACAGCTTCTTGCGGCAAAGGGGGTGGAAATTGATGCGGGATTTTATCCGGGATAATCCCCAGCTCTGGAATGAGGATATCGGCGTCCCCCAGCGCGTTTCGCTTTAGCAAAAATGCTTGCGCCTAAGCTCGGTTCTGCGGTAATTGTTTGATAGTGTCAGGGATAGGTAGAAACGGTCTTATAAGTTATTAGATAATTTATTGTAGGAGGTGAGATTTGTCAAAGTTTATTAAGAAGGCATCAAAGACAATCGGTCAGGCACCCGGTAGTATTATCTATGTAGGCGAAAGGAAAGTTGAGAAGCCGAGCATATCTATTATTGATTATGATGAAAAGAATTTCCAGGAGAAAGAAGTAAAAAATATAGAGGAATGTTTTCCATTTAAAGAATCTCCCACGATAACATGGATAAATATCGATGGCCTTCATGATACAGAGATCATAAGCAAAATCGGCAACTATTTTGGCATCCATCATCTCATTCTTGAAGATATAGCGAATACTTCGCAGCGCCCAAAATTTGAGGAGTCAGGTAAATATATCTTCGTTGTTTTGAATATGTTATATTTTGACGAAAAAGACAATGAGACAAAAACCGAACAGGTAAGCCTTGTTTTCGGGGAAAATTTTGTCATTTCGTTTCAGGAGCAAGAGGGGGACGTATTCAATCCTATCAGAGCAAGGATCAGAGATGATAAGGGCCGCGTAAGAAAAAGCAAAGCGGATTACCTTGCGTATTCTTTAGTAGACGCTGTCGTGGATAATTATTTTATGATACTGGAGAAGATGGGTGAACAGATTGCAAACATGGAAGATGAATTAGTAGCTAACCCCAGCACTGAAAAGTTACAATTAATCCAAAACTTAAAAAGAGATATTATATTTTTGCGCAAATCCGTATGGCCCTTAAGAGAGATAATCAGCGGGCTGCAAAGGACAGAGTCGGATTTATTTCAGGATTCTACAAAAGTATATATGCGCGACCTATACGACCATACTATTCAGGTCATTGATAATATAGAATCTTTGCGGGATATGGTTTCAAGCATGCTTGATATTTATATGTCCAGCATAAGTAATAAGATGAACGAGGTAATGAAGGTCCTGACGATCATCGCGACAATATTTATTCCCATAACATTCGTTGCCGGGGTATATGGGATGAATTTTGATCACGGCGTTTCAAATCTGAACATGCCTGAACTTACCTGGCGGTTTGGCTATTTCTTTGCCTGGGGAATAATGATCTCAATCATAATAGGGATGCTTATTTATTTTAAAAATAAAAAATGGATATAAAGCGGGCATTCCTGCATACAATTGCCGCGATTGACAATTAGAAAGCGTATTTTAAGTAGCATAATTAAATAGAAGTTTTATGTAAATACATATAAGCCAAAGAATTACAAAATAAAAATATAGGGTTATATAAAGCGTCATAGTATTTATAAGTTTGAAAACTCACCCACAATTTATTATTGACTTTTAGCGCGTAAGGTAATAAAATTATTTTAAGTGAGTTTGTATGGGCAGGAAGAATAAAAAAGTAGTAAAATTCAGCTTTATTAGTTAGTTTTCGAGGACCAATCCAAGTTGCCGCAGAAATGCAGGCCTTGGATTTTTTGTTTAGGATTGGCGGGTACGCCGCTTTTGCGGCGGATAGGTTTGGGTGGGGTATGTAGAAAGGCGTATCATGGCGCAGACAAACAAAACCAAAGAAAAACTCGTTAATGAGATAAAATTGCTGCAGAAACGGATAGCAAAACTTGAGACGACGGATGCCGAGCGTAAGCAGCAGCAGCAGCAGCAGCAGCAGCAGGAAGAGATAAGGAACCTTGCTAAATTCCCAGAGGAAAATCCAAATCCAATATATAGGGTTTCAAAAGGCGGCGTATTGTTATATGCCAACCCTGCCAGCAGAAAGCTAATCCTGGAAGATCAAACAAAAATAGGAGATAAGATACCTGAAAAATGGATTGGAATGATCAAGGGCGTCTATGATTCCGGGAAGAGACAACAAGTAGAAATAGAACTTAGCGCAAGGGTATTTTTATTTGATCTGTTTCCTGTAATCAAAGGCGGATATGTAAATTCATATGCAACTGATATTACAGGGCATAAGCAGGCGGAGGAGAGAATCAAAGTATTTTCCGATGCTATCAATAGTGCCTCGGATTGTTTTATGCTTACTGACCTAAAGGGAAATATTACTTACGCAAATGTATCCGCTAGCAGAACATTTGGATATACCCCCGAGGAATTCTTGAAGCTAAACATAAGCAAACTTGATGCCGATCCAAGAGTTGCCAAAAAAATTACGCAGGAGGTAGCGAAGAAAGAAAAATGGAGAGGTGAAGTAACCAACATAAGAACAAATGGGGAAAAATTTCCTTCTTTTCTATCTGCTTTTATTATCCGTGATGATAAGGGCAACCCGAAAGGGACGATGGGCATTCTCAGAGACATTACCGAGATAAAGAAGACAGAGGAGGATTTGAAAAAAGCGTATTCGAAATTAGAACTTGATAAGAGGCTTCTGACAGAGAAGAACATCGCTTTTCGGGTAGCCATAGAAGAAATTGAGATTGAAAAAAACAGGCTAAAAGATGAGATCATGACAAACGTAAGCGAGATAGTCCTGCCGATCTTAAAAAGGATCCGGCTAAAAGAGAAGGCGGCGCGCAAGCATCTTGACCTACTCGAAAAGAATCTCAGGACATTGACTTCTTCATTCGGCCGCAAGCTCATAGACAGGCAGCTTAGGCTTACGCCTAAAGAGGTGGCGATCTGCAATATGGTAAAATCAGGCCTGGCGACCAAGGAAATATCCGGGATCTTGAATATTTCAACCCAGACCATCGATAAACACCGCAAGAATATCCGCAAAAAACTCGGCCTTTCTAAAAAAGATATTAACTTAACTTCCTTCTTGCAAAACCTTTAACTCGTAAACTTTATGGGTATTTCTTATACCCATTCCCTACCCATTGTTACCCTATTGCTAAGCTCAGCATAAGCGCGTAAAATCCAATTCAAAGTAAGAAAACGTTTACCGTTATTTTACCATAGCTTATGCATCGACTTAATGACCAGAGATTCGGGACCGTTAAGGCCCTGGAAAAGATAGGCATATCCTCGGAGCGCTTGCGTTACTGGGAGAGGTCCGGCATTGTCTCTCCAAAATATATCAAAAGCGGTACTCGAAAATTCAGAAGATATTCAATGAAAGATATCGAAAGGGCAATCTTCATAAAGATACTTGTGAACGATAAGGGGTATTCCCTCCAAGGCGCAATCAGGAAAGTCAATAATAGAAAAGACTTGGTTACAGATAAAAACTGCAGAAAGGATTAACCAAAAATGGCAAATATCAAAGTAATGGTAGTGGATGATGATGTAGAGTTTTTAGAAGAGCTGAAGGAAGTCCTTGTTTTAAGCGGTTACGATACGGTTGCCATCGATGATCCGGTCTTTGCTTTAGAATACGCTCCGAAAATAAAACCGCATGTAGTATTGCTCGATTTAAAAATGCCGAAGATGAAAGGATTCCGGTTTGCGGATGAGTTAAGGAAGTCAGAAGGGCTGAAAAATACCTCGATCATAGCAATGGCCGCATATTACAAAGAAGTATATTTCCGTTTTTTAAATATGCTCGGCATCAGAAGATATTTGAAAAAACCATTTTTCCCCCTGGATGTGATTGTTCAGATAGAAAAGGCTTTAGATGAAGGGCAGAATCATGAAGAATATTTTTAGAAAATCCGCGGGGAATGAAGGGCTACAAAGAAGATCCGGCGCCGACCCAAGCCCTTCCAGCACGAAACCGTATTAGCTAAGATCAATGAATTATTAAAAGAGTAGGGAGAAAAAAATGAAAGACAAAAAGCAAAGGAGTAAAGTAGGGGCCGAAGTGCTCTTGGGGTATGCCAATAGTATCATCGCTACATTGAGGGAGCCATTTTTGGTTTTAGACAAGAATTTACAAGTCATTTCCGCCAACCAGTCTTTCTACACTACCTTTAAGGTTACAAAAAAAGATACAATAGGCCAGCTGTTTTCTGATTTAGGTGATAAGCAATGGAATATCCCCAGGCTGCTTGAGCTATTAAAAGAAATTTTACCGAAAAAAAAGGTTGTGAAAAATTATGAGATCGAGCATAAATTTGAGCAAATCGGAGAGCGGGTCATGCTCCTGAATGCCCGTCACTTGCGCGTTCCCAAGGAAATAGCAGCAATAATAGTGGCAAAAGCAGTAGCAATAACAGGAGGAGGAGGGTTAATCCTGCTGGCCATTGAAGATATCACCGAGCGTAAGCATTTACAAACAGAATTGACGGAGGCCGAGGAGCGTTATCGCCGGGCTTTTGAAACATCGCGGGATGGGTTATTGCTTGTGCATAAAACCGAAGCCAACATCCTTAATTCTAACGAATCTGCCCAGGAATTGCTGGGTTATACAAAAGAGGAGTTTTTAAAAAAGAAACTCTGGGAAATCGGCATGATTAGAGACGATAAAGACTTTCAAGAAACGGTTTCAAGATTAGAAAGAGATGGCGTGATCCATTATGAAGAAACGCCGGTAAAAACCAAAAAAGGCCTGAGCATAAATTCAGAGATCTTTTTAGTCAATAAGGCAAAGGTTATACAATGTAATATCCGTAACATCACCGAGCGCAAGGAAAAGGAGGAAGAATTAAAGGAATCTGAGATGAGATTCAAGGCCATTTTTAATGAATCAAGGGAAGGGAGACTTTTAGTAGAAATAGAGACCAGGAAATTTTTTATGTGCAATCCGGCGATCTGTAAGATGTTAGGATATACCGAAGAAGAATTGATGCGCCTGGGAGTTGACGATATCCACCCCAAGAAGGATCTACTGTTGGTGATGGAACATTTTCAACGGCAAGCGAAAGGGGAAATTAAGCTTGCGCAGGGTCTCCCGATGAAAAGAAAAGACGGCAGTATTTTTTATGCCGATGTTGATACATCACCGATTATTTTAGGCGGGAAAAAATACCTTATGGGAAGCTTTAGGGATATTACCGAAAGCAAAAAAATACAGGACGAATTAAAGGAGAAGATGCAGGATCTGGAACGGTTCAGCAAATTTTCCGTGGACAGGGAATTGAAAATGGAGGAGCTGGAGAAGAAGGTAAAAGAGCTTGAGCAAAGGCTAAAAGCAAGATGAGAGTAAAAGGTAAAACCAGAGAAAGGGCTGCCCTTAAAGAGAAACAAGGGGAAATCTTCGACCAAAAAGTATATCTTGAGAGCGTTATGGCTTCAATGACGGATGCCCTGATTGTGGTTAGTCCCGATGCTACGCTTAGGTCAGTAAACAGAGCCACCTTGGATCTATTGGGTTACAAAGAGGATGAGCTTATCGGCTACTCGGTGAAAAAAATTTTTCTGCAAGAAGAAGAAGAAGGAAGTATATTGAATAAATACTTCCAGAAGATAATTGATGTAGGCGTCGCCTATAATATCGGTTTGACTTTTCTTACTAGGCAGGGTAAGAGCATTCCGGTAAATTTTAACGGTTCGGTAATAGAACAAAACGGCAAGATCATCGGCATCGTGGGCGTTGCCAGAGATATACGCAAGATCATGGCAATTATCAGCGACTTGGAGAAGAAAGACAGGGAACTTGAAGAGCGCAGTAAAAGCTTAACCCGGATGCAGAGAGCAATGCTGCATATGATGGATGATTTAGATATTGCTAAAAAGGAGACGGAAGAGGTAAATAAGGAATTACATAAACTCAGCCAGATAAAATCCGATTTT
>JAFGET010000058.1 GCA_016931435.1 Candidatus Omnitrophota bacterium | reverse complement strand
GGACATAAAGTCAAACTTTCTTTTCCACGAAAAATGGTATATAATTATTAATCATGTCTAAATATGCAATAACGCTGTTTTTATCTCTTTTGGGCCCTCTTTGCCTAAGCTTTTATCCTCCCCTGGGGTTTTACCGCAATAAGCGCGCCCTAATTTACGCTATTTCCAGCGTCCTTTTTATTTTTGGCTTGTGGGATATATTTGCCACCTGGCGCGGGCACTGGTTTTTCGATGCGCGCGGTATTTACGGGATCAAGATCGTTAATTTACCCGTTGAAGAATGGTTGTTTTTTGTCGTCATCCCTTTTTGCTGCATTTTTACCTGGGAAGCATTGAAGTATCTTAGTGCCCGTAAAAGATGAAAGAATATACTTTGTTAGCTGCCTCCTCAGTGATCTTGACCGTGTATATAGACAAGATCAGCGGGATCAGGGTCCTGAAGAAAAAGATTTTTTACCTTTTTCTTTTGATCATAATGTTTTTTAAAATCTTAGTCAACGGCTACTTGACTTCAGGGCAGATAGTGTTGTATAACCCCGATTTTTTCTTAGGGATAAGGGTCGGCAGCATACCTCTGGAAGATTTTCTATTCGGTTTTAGCATGGTAAGCCTGACGGTTATCTTCTGGGAATATTTCCTTAAAAAATTGAAATGAAAGCGGCCTTATTATCTTTTTTGATCTTCTTAAGCTTGGCACAGGATAACCGTGCCTACCCCTTTGACTGGAAAACGCTTCATGAGAAGGCGGATAAAATGACAAAAAAAGAGGCCATGGAGGCCTCGCTAAAGGACCCTCTTTCTTTAGAAAATAAATATATTTTAGGTCTGGTGTACCTAAACCTGCGTAAAGACAAAGAGGCGCAGGAGATTTTCAGCAGCCTCCTCGCGGATAATCCCGCTATGACAGAGGCAAAGTGGGGCATGGCAGAGGCCTTGCGTAGGCAGCACGATGTGATCGAGAGTAAAAAATTACTCGATAAGATATTAAAAGCCAGCCCCGGGTTCGCGCCCGCTTTGATCACTCTTGCTTATATAAGATATACGGAAATGGATTTTGAGGCAGCCGTAAAGCTGGCCGGAAAAGTCCTGGAAGGGGAGCCTGGAGAGACCGATCTAAGTAACCGCGTGCGCGCCTATCTTATGATGGGAGGGGCAAAAGGCATGATCGCCCACTACGGCGGTCCGCTTTCTAAGATAGTCAACGGAACCGCGGTCTTTCCCAATTTGAAAAAGGCAGAAAGGCTTCAGCCTGAATCTGCGCCCGTACTTTTCGGGTTAGGGAGTTTTTATTTTCTAGCCCCGGCCTTAGCCGGAGGGGATTTGGATAGAGCGCAAGACTACCTGGAAAAAGCGGTGAACGCGGATCCCTTATTTGCAGACGCCTATGTGCGCTTGGGGCAGTTATATAAAATACAGGGAGACATTAAGAAATATGCCGAGTATCTAGAGAAGGCCTTGGAAATAGACCCTCAGAATGAGCTGGCGCGGGATATAAAAAGCGGGCGTTGTAAATTTATCTGTAAAGGTAAAGATTAAAGAGAAAGGACCGCTTTTATATAATTGTGCAGCGGTTCTTTGTAGAGGCTGTTTATTTTAGAGGATTTGATCAATCTTTGCGCTTTAAGGAGCAGGAGGTTGATCTCTTTTTTTGTCTCATCCAAAGCCTTATTTGCGAATATTAACTCGCGTATTTTTTTGAAGTCGGCGGAAGAAATATCCTTCTTTGAAAAAGTATTTTTTATGAATAACTTTTGTTTTTTATCCGCATTATTATAAGTATGCCAGATAAGAAGCGTCTTTTTGCCTTCTTTTATATCGGTGAGATTGGATTTCCCGGTTTCTGATTCCCTGCCGAATATTCCGATGATATCGTCTTTGATCTGGAAAGCCCTTCCTACCAGGGTCCCATAGGCAAAGAGTTTGTTTAATTCTTTCTTTGAGGCTCCCGCGAGCGTTGCCCCTATAGATAGCGGCGAGGCGAAAGTATAATTAGCTGTTTTTAGGTCGTAAATTTGGAAAATATCCTTGCGGGTTATACGGTTGAGATCCGTCATCCCGCTCAATAATTCGATGAATTCACCGCTGCCGGTATAAAGGGCTGCGCTGATAAGCTTCTTGAGGGCTTGTTCTTTACGCGCAGGATTTTCTTTAATAGCCAGAAACGCATCCAGGGCCATGGCGTACATCACGTCCCCGGCAACTATAGTCAGGTCCTGGCCGCTGAACCTTAAGTTTTTATACCTGCACAGATAGCGGTTAAATATGCGATGCATGGATGGCTCACCCCGCCTAAGCTCCGATTTATCTATTATGTCGTCGTGCACAAGCATAAAATCGTGCAATAATTCCAAGGATACGGCGCTTCTGTAGAGGCCGGGGGTTTCTTTTTTGGCAAAGCCCAGGTATCCGATAACAAAGAGGGTGGGCCTTATTCTTTTACCTTTTCTTAGGAGAAAATCTTTGATATTATTAAAGAGAAGAGGAGAGATTTTTTGCAGGCGATACAGGGAGTCCAAGTTCCGGATGTAAGAAGATAATTCTTTTTCAATCTTACTTTTTATGGAATAAAACATGATGCTATGTTAACATAATAGTATCGTAAAGGCAACAGGATTATTATGTTATGATAAAGGACGTCTTTCGGGCTTTTAGATTCCCTTTCATTTCAGCCAGTATCCTGCCTTATATAGCCGGCTCATTGCTTAAAAAGGGGGGATTTGACCCCGTCGCTTTTTCTTTGGGGGCCCTGATTGTCTTATGTACCCACCTAAGCGCAAATCTTATCAATGACTACGCGGACGCAAAGAGCGGGGTTGATTATTTCGACAGGACTTTTTACGGATTTTTCGGAGGTTCTAAACTAATCCAGGAAAAAGTATTTTCCGAAAAATTTTATCTGAGTGCCGCTTTATTGTTTGCGATATTCTCCTTGATCTGTGTGGCGGCGCTTTGTTTTCTTTTAAAAAGACCGGAGATCGTCCCATATTATTTTTTGATACTATTTTTGGGATGGGCGTATTCGGCAAGGCCGGCCCGGCTCTCTTACCGCAGGCTGGGGGAGCCGGTTATTTTTCTGCTTTTTGGCCCGGCGACAGTCATGGGTGGTTATTTTATCCAGGCAGGCGTATTTCCCGATACAAAAAGTTTTTTATTATCCCTGCCTTTCGGTTTTTTTACCGCCGCGATTTTATTTGCCAATGAGATCCCGGATTTTCGCGAAGATGAAAAAGGCGGTAAGCTTACCTGGGTAGGTTTCCTGGGGCAGGAAAAATCCTATCTCATCTATATTTTGTTTATTTTTTGCGGCCTTGCTTCGGTTTTTTTGAATATTTCTTCGGGGAACTTAAGCTTTTTTTCCATTTCCTGCACGGTCATGCTTTTTCCGGCTTTTTTTGCCGCGGGAACGCTTAAGAAATATCCCCTGGAAAAAAAGATGCTCGTGCGTTCTTCGAAGGCCACTATTTCTATACAGGCCTTGACCGGCCTGATCTTGATCCTTGACCTTTTATGGCTAAGATCGTAATCATAGGGGCGGGTTTTGCCGGGGTATCTCTGATAAAGAATATCTTTGCCCGGGATAAAGGGCATGATGTGACGCTTATCGATCAGTCATCCTCAAGTATTTTTTTACCGCTCTTGCCGGATGTTTTAGGCAGGAAGATAGGCCCGTCATATTTAGAATATGATTTACGGCGCCTCGGCAGTAAAATAAATTTCAAATTCGTCGAAGATAGAGTCTTAAAGGTAGAGATCGCTGAAAAACGCGTCTTTACCCTTAGGCGCACTCTGGATTATGATTATTTAGCCGTAGCAAGCGGCAGCGAGACTAATTTTTACGGTAACGACAGCATAAAAAAAGTTGTTTTCAAGCTGGATAATATCTTTGACGCCAAAGCTGCCCTTAAAGCGGTAGAAGAGGGGGGTTATGATCGTTTCGTTGTCATAGGGGGCGGATATACCGGGATCGAGATAGCTACAAATTTAAGGAAGATAATAAAAGAAAAGAGTATATTGATAGTCGAGCGCGCTCCTTCTATTTTGGGGCCTTTGCCTCAATGGATGAAGGAATACGTAAGCGATAACCTTAGGTTTTTAAATATAGAGTGCCTTAACGGT
>JAFGET010000057.1 GCA_016931435.1 Candidatus Omnitrophota bacterium | reverse complement strand
CTATCAGGCTTACTCCCTTCCATAAAGTATCTATCGCCGTTTTATCGATATCCGCGGTGCCCGAACAAATAGCGCTTAAAAGATTTTCCAAATTGCTTATGATGTTCTTTAATCCGTGTAATCCGAAAAAAGAGGCGTTACCTTCAATGGTGTGTAAGATGCGGAAGATATCATTTAAGGCCTCCCGCTTGTGCGAAGTAGAAATAAGAACGGTGATCTTTTGGCTTAATTCCTTAAGCAGGTCATCGGTCTCGTTGATGAAATTTTGCAGGTGCTCTTCTTTTTTCATTTTTTCAAGACAGTAGAGGCGATAGCATTGACGTCAAGGATAAGGCCGACTTTACCGTCTCCTAAAATAGTCGCTCCAGCCAGCCCCTTGATGTCCTTAAAATAACCTCCCAGGCTTTTTATTACGATCTGCTGCTGCCCCAATAGCTCATCCACTAAAATACAGACCTGCCCGTAATCGGAATAAACGAGGCAGCCGGTCAAATCTTCGATATTTTTACCGCGATAGCTGACACCTACAAAATTATCCATGCGCACTACGGGATAAAGCGTCTCGTGCACCTTTATCATCTCTTCCTTTGCGGTAACGGTGACCAGGTCTTTTGGGTTTAATTTTATAAATTCAACTACCGTAAAGACCGGCAGGATATAACGCTCTTCTCCTACCAAAACGATTATCCCTTCAATAATAGCAAGAGTCAGCGGCAGCCTTATGGAAAATTTAGTCCCTTTTCCAAACTCGGTATCGATACTTATCTTGCCGAGCAATTGCTCGATATTACGCTTTACCACATCCATGCCTACACCGCGCCCTGAGACATCCGTTACTCTTTCGGCGGTAGAAAAACCAGGCTCAAAGATCAAGTTGTGTATTTTTTCTTCCGAAGGCGAATCTTCCGCCTTGACTAACCCGGCGCCCCTGGCCCTCGTTAAGATCTTCTCCGTATCCAGCCCTCCTCCGTCATCGCTGATCTCAATGATTATATTGCCGCTTTTATGATAGGCGTTTAAGCTTACCCTGCCGACCTCCGGCTTTGCCCTTGCTTTACGCAATTCAGCGTTTTCTATACCATGATCTATGGCATTACGTGCCATATGCAACATCGGGTCGCTTATCAACTCGATAATATTTTTATCTATTTCCGTCTCTTCTCCGCTTACAAAGACTTCCGCGCGCTTGCCGGATTTAATAGACAGATCCCTGATCAGCCGGACCATCTTCTGGAACAATGTGCGGATAGGCATTAAACGCAGGTTCATGGATATCCCCTGTATCTCTCTGATGATCCGGTCCAAATCCCCTACGTCCTTATTTAAACGCGCATCAAAAGAACCGGTCACTTCAGGATGAGAAACCACCTGGGTCCCTGTGATCACCAGTTCTCCCATTGTATCCAAAAGGTCATCCAGTTTCTTTACCGATATCTTGACTGTCCCCTCGACGACAGAAACGGTTTTTTGCTCCTTAAGCCCTCTTTCTACCTGAGTTTTTGTGGCAGCGCCTTTTTCCACTAATATTTCGCCGATTTTTTTATCCGGGCGCACCTCTATCTGGTGCACAAGAGCCTCGCTTAATTCGTCTTCACTGATTATGTGTTTCTCCACTAATATATCTCCGAGCCTTTTCTGATTTTCCGCCAAAGAAGGCTGTGGTATGCCTCCGATCAATTCTCTTATATCGTTTAAAATAGATGAAATATCCACATAAGGGCTTTTTAAAACCCCGTTATTCTGCACCTGTTCTCTCAAAAGGCCTAATAATTTTCTTAGGTGATCTATGGAAGAAAAAACCAGTTCGGAGATCTTTTCATCCACAGACAAAGTCTGCTTACGGATAAGATCCATCAGCGTCTCTGTTTCATGGGAGAGAAGCCGTATGTCCTCTAAATTCAGGAAACTTGATACGCCTTTTATAGTGTGGAAACTGCGGAATATTTTATTTAGCTCTTCCGCGTTATCGGGGGAATTTTCAAGATTCAATAAAGATTCTTCCGCACTGTCTAAGTGGTCGCGCGATTCCGTGATAAATTCAAGTAGTATCTGAGTCCCTTCGGAAAGATCCAGTTGAGGTATACGCGGTTTAAATGTACCCCCCTTATCCTGGCCCTTAAGGGCAAACTTCAGCTGTTCGGAAAGTATATTTTTGAATTGCGATTTTAAGAGGTTTGCTAATTCTTGCGATTCCGCAAAAAAGTTCTCTTTTTGCAGAGCCCCCTGGACTGTGCTTACCCAACAAGCCAGGATCTGGCGTAATATTTTTTGTTCGGAGGGCTTGAAGGTGGGGATCAGATCTAAAAGCAACGTTGCCGCTTCATCAATTGCCTTAAGGCCGGACTGTCGGCAAAGGAATTGTATGTTCTTAAGCTGTTTGACAAAAGCGACTATTTCGTCTTCGCAAGCGACATCCAGCGTAAGGCTCCTTGCGGCGATATCATCAACGAGTGAAATTATGATTTTCTGTTCTCGGCTATCCATCCGATGCCTGTTTGAATTATTTTAATACCGAAGTAGCGTCTTCCAATAGGATCTTTTCTATATCCAGGATTATGACTACCCTCTCTGCGATCTTGCCCATACCTAAGATAAGGCCGGTGTTTAGATTATTACAGAAAGCGGGAGCAGGCTCTATATTATCGGCTGATATATCCAGGACCTCGCAGACCCTGTCCACGATAATGCCGGCTAATATCTCTTTGATGTGTAAAACGATGATGCAGGTTTCCCTGGTATAATCCACCGCGGGCATCCCGAATTTCAAGCGGATATCTATGACAGGGATGATCTTCCCTCTTAAATTAATCACGCCTTTTACGTAATTTGCGGCCTGAGGCACAGGGGTTATCTCCATCAACCCGATGATCTCGCGCACCTGGCGTATTTCCAGGGCATATTCCTCGTTCCCTAAAGCAAAGGTAAAATATCTGCCTTCTTTAGCTTGAGCGCCGGACCCTTCTGCCATATCATCCTCCGTCTTTAAAAAATACTTTTATACCGAGCTAATCCTTAATTTCTAATAACTTCCAATAAACACTGATGAATATCCGCCAGTCGATTCCCGGTCTGCCGATTAGGCACATGGTATCTCTTATTTCCCTTTACTCGAGTCCAGGGTTCTTCGTATTATTTCTTTCTTCTCCCGTATATTGCGCCTTGCTTTATTTATCGACTCAAAAATTTCGCTGATCTGAAACGGTTTCGTCAAGTACCCGCAGGCGCCTTTTTCTACGCTTTCGATGCAATTATCTAAAGTCGAATATCCGGTGATCATGACCACTTCAACCGAAGAATTATACTCATGCACGCACCTTAAAAATTCCAGCCCGTTTATCTTAGGCATCATGATATCGCAGAAAACGATCTGCACTTTATTGTTCATTATTTGATATAACCCTTCTTCTCCGTCTTTTGCGCTGATGACCGAAAATCCCCTGCGCTGCAAAATCCTGCCTAAGGTATCCCGGATAACTTCTTCATCATCTATGACTAAAATAACCTCCTTATTTTTCCTGACTTTGGGCTTTTTCTCCGTTTTTTTTGCCATTGCGCGCACCTCTTTTTTTTCAATAACTTTAGGATTTATAAAGAGTTACATTACTAATATTATACTCATTTTAATGGTAAAGTAAAACTAAACTTACTTCCTTTTTCTAATTCGCTTTCCGCCCAGATCTTGCCTCCGTGTTTTTCAACGATCCCCTTACAAATAGGCAGCCCCAAACCGGTCCCTTTTTTCTGCTGCTCGCCTTCAACCTGATAAAATTTATCGAATATTTTTGTAAGGTCGTTATGCGGTATGCCTGATCCGTTATCGATGACATCGACTTGAAGGAAATCGCCGGCAGCCTGTGCGGCTATCTTGATTTCCCCGCCTTTAGGAGTAAACTTTATAGCATTACCGACTAAATTTGTGATCACCTGGGTAACTTTGTCGGAGTCCGCTTCCGGCTTTGGTAACCCCTCCTCTATAGAAGATTTCAAACTTATATCCTTATCTTTTGCCGGTTGCCTCAAGAGCATCAAGACTTCGTTTATTATTATGACGATATCTATTGTTTCTTTTCTTAGCTGGATCTTCCCAGCCTCGATCCGGGAAACATCCAACAAATCGGAGATAAGCCGAACCAAGCGCTCGATATTGCGCTTTATGATAGAAAGGCATTCTTTTTGTATCCCGCTTAATTGCCCGGCAATTTCATCTAAAAGGTTATCTGTCGCCCCTTTCATCGCGGTAAGCGGAGTGCGCAGCTCATGCGAGACCAACGAGATAAAATCGGTCTTCATCTTGTCTATTTCGCGTTCTTTAGTCACGTCCCTTAAAATGACGACTACTCCTAAACGCTTATCTTTTTCGTCGTAAATATTGGAGGCTTGGGCATGGATTATACGCAAAAACGGTTCTTTTAAATACAGATCCAAGCCCTGCGTTTTTTTTTGCGCTGCTGCCGGCTCCTCAAAAGGGTCGGCTAAACCTAACTCCTGGAAAAAGCCGAGCAATCCATCTTTATTAAGGCCCGGCCGGTAACAAGACAGTGCCTCTTCGGCGGCGGCATTTAAAACGACTAGCTTCCCCTTTTCGTCGAACATCACGACCCCCTCGGACATCCCCTCTACCATCACCTTCATTTTACTCTTTTCTACAGCTAATACCCCCTGAAGGCGTTCAATAGTAGCGGAGGCCTGGGTAGCTATGGCATAAAAAAGCCTTACGTCATTGTCGGAATAAGGGGTGTCCCTTGTGGTGACTACGCTTAAAATACCCACCGCTTCATTACGGGAAAATAGGGGGACATCAAAAGAAAACTTTGCGGGGACATAATCAGAAGCAGCGATTACGCTTCCTTTGAACTCTATTATTATATCCTTTTCGTCGACAGGAGAAAGCCTCAGGGAATTAAGCGCCTTTAAGGTCCTGGTTTTTACCTCATCGACTAACCTTTGGTTGACCGGATTGAATATCTGTATGAACATCTTGCTCTTTTTTTCCTGCGTTATGGTGATCAGGGAAGTACAGATATCGTAATCAAGGAATTTATGCAGCGAAGAAAGAAGTATCCCCAGGAAACTGTCGTAATCTAAGCTATAACTGATACAGTTAGTTATATCATACAAGACCGACAGCTCAAAAGCGCGCTCCTTTAATTCTTGGGCCAAGCGCTGGTTCTCTTCCTGGAGTATTTCCTGGGTCTTGCTCATTTTTTTGAGGATTTTACTTTTTCTATTTCTTTTAAAACATTATCGATCTCAAAAGGCTTATACAGGCATCCGGCAACGTCTATTTCTTTACGCGCCTCATCCGCCTTTTGCCGGTATCCGCTCATCAGGACTATTTCTGCCTTCGGCAGGACCTTACGGATCTCATTGTAGACTTCAATGCCGTTTGAGTCTTTAAGGACAAGATCCAGGAAAATCATATCGAAGCTTTCCTTATTTGCCATCTCCATTGCCTCTGCCTTACTTCCCGCGACCTTATATTTTATGTTCTTATTCTTAAGCAGGCTGGAAAAGAAGTTCAAAATTGTGTTATCATCATCGATGACTAACGCGTATAATTCTTTATTTTCTTTTTGCTTGTCGATATTATCTATCACCCCTTTTATTTCGTTTATGTCAAAAGGCTTGCGGATTATGCTATGCGCCCCTTCCTTAGTTGCCTCAGTAAGGATATCCTCTACTGCGTAGCCGGTCATCATCACTACTTTTACATCCGGATTATCCTCTTTTAATTTAAGGTAAGTCTCTAAACCGTTTATCCCGGGCATGCGCACATCCATAAAGAAGATGTCGAACTTTTCTTTCTTAGCCAGTTCAATAGCCTTGTAGCCGTCTTCGGCTTCTATTACTTCCAGGTGCAGTAAGGTAAGCAGCCTTTTAAAAAAATCCCTGATTATCTTTTCATCATCCACCACCAATACTTTCAGTTTTTTCTCCTCCATTTTAA
Organism: Candidatus Omnitrophota bacterium; assembly: GCA_016931435.1. Lineage (GTDB taxonomy): Bacteria > Omnitrophota > Gorgyraeia > Gygaellales > Profunditerraquicolaceae > JAFGET01. The sequence goes on along the minus strand of JAFGET010000057.1, from coordinate 18,145 downwards.
CCTCCTAAATGAGGCCACAACTTACGGAACGAGTGCCTGCCTGCCGGCAGGCAGGAAACGAGTGAACGTAAGTTGTTAGGCCGAATTTATACATTACCTGCGAGAAAACCTCAACAAGGTTTTCGAGCGCTTAGGTAATGTACTATCTTTCCAGCCACAACTTACGGAACGAGTGCCTGCCTGCCGGCAGGCAGGAAACGAGTGAACGTAAGTTGTCAGGCCGAATTTTGAGCACCTAATGCTCTTGTTTAGTGAAATCCCGCGATAGCGGGAACTCCGCGCATACGAGGAAATTCCAGCAGGATTTCCGAGTGTTATGCGCGGAGTTAACTTCCTTAATTTCCTTTAAAGTTCTCCCTCCACATATTTATTTAAACGTTTCCTTTCCGCTCCGGTCAAATCCAGGAAGCATACCGCTACATCAAACCTCTTTCCTCCTTGCGACTCTTCAGCCCTTACTATTTTTGCCAGGCACTGTATGGGCTGCTCTCCGGGGATCTCTACGTTGATCTCTAGAATAGCCCCTAAGGCAAGCGGCTCATCCGCGATAAAAAGCAGGCCTCCCGCGGAAATGTTTTTTGTAACGCTTAACTGTTCGGGCGTTATCCCGCGCTTGAGTAATTCACCTTCCGATTTGATCAACTTATACCGTAAATTTATCTTATCATTCAGCCGGGGGTACGCCCTTTTATCATGCTGGTCCCCTTGCGTATTGTATGAAGTAAAATCGCCATAGGAAAGGCTCTTCTGCTCTTGCGCCTGTTCTTCTACCGGAGTTACTTTCATCACTTCTTCCGGAGTAGTCAGGCCCAGGATAGTCTTCTGCCATCCGTCCTGGCGCAATGTGCGCATGCCTTTTGAGAGCGCGGCCTTTTTGATCTGACCGGATGAGGCTTTTTTTAAAATCAAGTCCTTGATGGTATCGTCCACCAATATGATCTCGTAAATAGCCGTGCGGCCGAAAAAGCCGCTAAAATTACAATTAGGGCACCCCTTGCTCCTGTAGATCCTTATGTCTTCTTTGGATTTCAGTCCCAGGTCATTGGCGATCAATTCTTTCAACTCTAAAGGAGCATTCTGGTCCTCGTATTTACACTCGGGGCATAACAGGCGGATCAACCTTTGGGCGATGAAGGCCTCGATGCTTGATGCCACAAGATACGGCTCAACGCCTATATCGATCAATCTGGTGATACCCGAAGCGGCGTCATTGGTATGCAAAGTAGAAAATACCAAGTGCCCGGTCAAAGCGACCCGGATAGCGATTTCCGCTGTCTCAAGATCGCGGACCTCTCCCACCATCATCACATCCGGATCGTGCCTTAACATACTGCGCAAACCCCTGGCAAAATCCAGGCCTATTTCGGGGGCAACCTGTATCTGAGTTATACCGGACATTTCGTATTCAATGGGGTCTTCGATAGTAATGATCTTGCGCTCCTTTGTGTTTATCCTGCTTAAACAGGCGTATAAAGTCGTGGTCTTTCCGCTCCCCGTGGGCCCGGTGACAAATATTATTCCGTGCGGTTTCTGGATCAACCCTTCGAAGACCTTGATATCCTTTTTCGCCAACCCCAGTTTCTCGAGGCTAAAAAGCATCTGCGTCGGAAGTATCCTTATCACCACGCTTTCCCCGTAGGGCGTGGGAATCGTAGAAATACGCAGGTCTAAAACCTGTTCCTGCACTCTTACCACCGCGCGGCCGTCCTGTGGAAGTCGGCGCTCCACGATATTAAGGTTTGACATGATCTTGACGCGCGAAATAATGGAATTTAAAAAATTCCTTATCTCCGTCTTGACATTAGCGTCGTAAAGCAGGCCGTCTATGCGGTAACGTAAAGATACGTTATTGCGGTAAGGCTCAAGATGTATATCTGTGGCGCGTTTACGGTATGCCTCCAAGATTATCTGGTTGACCAGCTTTATTACCGAAGCGTCTTCCGCCAGCTTCTCGATATCCTCTACTTTCTCTTGGCCTAAATCCCCGGATGACTCGGGGGACTTGGCGATATTAGACATGATGCTGTCTAAGGTATCTGGGGCCAGGCCGTAATACTTTTTTAAGCCGTCTAAAATATCCGAGGAGAGCGCAAAATACACTTCTATATCACAGCCCAACTGCGTCCTTATTTCATCCTGCGTCTTGATATCCAGCGGCCGGGAGACCGCGATGCTTAAGACCCTATCTTTTATTTCAACCGGCAAAAATACGTAATAAGAAGCTATCTTTACCGCGACTTTATCCAAAACCGCATGCTCTATCTTGGTATTTTTTAACTCAATAATGGGGACCTTTAATTTTTCAGAAAGCACTTTTAAAACCTGCCGTTCGGGGCAGATTTTGCGCCTGACTAAGAAATCCTGGAGGCTTACTCCCGCAGCCTCTATTTCATTTAAAATAGCATCCAGGTCCTTTTTAGACAAAAGTCCTTTTTCTATCAAAGCCTCGTATAATATCAGGTCTATCTTTTTCGCCATGATTTATTCCAGTAATCTATCTATGCCGGAGCGCAAAAAACGCAGGTAACGTTCTTTTGCCTCGCGCATATCCTGCGCGGAAACTAAAACAAATTTCAACTTAATGCCTCTCGCCTCTATTTCCGCTTTTTTCTGGGCCCAGGCATTCAAGGGGTCAGTTATAGCCATGATCACCAAGTTGCCTTCTTGAGAAAGAGGGAAACAATCATTTTCTAAAACCAAGGAAGAACTGAAGCGGCCGACTAATCCCCAATCAATATACTTGTTTTCCAGGCTCCCCAGTTCCATCCCGAAATGTTCGCATAACGCCTGCAATAAATCCTTTTCCTCGATCAGGTTATTACGGACCAATATCGCCCCCAGAAATTCCTTTGTCTTTTTCTGCTCTTCTAACGCCCCTTCCAGGTCTTCTTCTTTGATCAGACCCTTTTCTATTAAGATCTCGCCCAGATGTTTCTGTTTTTTATCCTGCATCAGTAACCTCTAGTAACTAAATATCATATCGCCCCTATCAAATAAAACTCTTCCTCCGAGCGATGATCGACCTTACCCGAAATGATCGCTTCGCATCCCTCTAAAGTCTGCGCCAGGCTTACGTATTCTCCTTTTTTACCGGTATAAGCCTCTGCCACAAAAAACGGTTGGGTAAGAAAATTCTGGAGTTTTCTTGCGCGTTCATAAATAACGCGGTCCGCTGCCGATAATTCATCGATACCGACGACTAAAACGATACGCCGCAGTTCTTCGTATCTTTGAAAAATACGTATCGTCTCCTGTGAAATTTGAAAATGCCTTCTGCCGATGATATCTATATCCAGGTTTGCGCAGGATGATAAAAGCGGGTCTATCGCAGGATATAAGCCCAATTGTATCCTTTCGCGGGAAAGCACCAGGATCGAATCCAGGAAACTAAAAAGCGCCACAACCGCAGGATCGGTCAAGTCATCCGCAGGCACATATACCGCCTCGACGGAGGTTATGGAACCGCCCACTTCCTGCGAAGAGCGTATCCTTTCATGGAATTCGCTTGCCTCAGCCATTAAGGTAGGTTGATAACCTGTCTCCGAAGGCACCCTCCCCAGCAATGTCGAGATCTCCGCCCCTGCCTGCACGAACCTGAAAATATTATCCACAAAAAGCAGGACGTCCTGGTTCTTGCGCTGTATGGATTCAGCCATGGTAATACCGGTCATAGCGACGCTAAAACGCGCCCCCGGCGGCTCATTCATCTGGCCGAAGACCATCATCGTCTTTGATAATACGTCATGTTTTAATAATTCGTAATAAAGCTCATTACCCTCGCGGATACGCTCTCCTATACCGACAAACACGCAGGAACCCTGATATTTCTTTACGATATGCTGGATGATCTCTAAAGTCAGGATACTTTTGCCTAATGCCGCCCCTCCTAATATGCCGGTCTTACTTCCTTTGACTACAGGAAAAAGCAAGTCGATCACTTTTATGCCCGTTTCCATTACTTCGAAACTCCGCGTCTTGGATTTATCCACTTTGGTGCGGCTTCCCATTTCCGGCTTTCTTATAGGAAACTTTTCTAAAGAATCGATGTCCCCTTTCTGATCTATGGGTTTGCCTAAAATGTTGATTATCCTGCCGTAAAGCACATCACCCGCGGATATCTCAATGGAAGTATGCTCGTAATAAGCATCGGCGTGGCGCTGGATATTTATCGTGGAATTGATAGATATGCACCTGGCGATATTTCCTGCCTGGTGTTCGGCTACTTCCAGGATCACCTCTTCTTTATCTATGGTCTCTGTCTTAATTACGCTGTAGATATTCGGGACATCCTGGGCACGCGAAAATTTCACGTCCACTACCGGCCCCTGCACTGCAACAACTTTTCCTTTGATCCGCATAATTTTTTTAGAAAAATTACTAGTTACGAGTTACGAGTTACGAATGATGATACATCAGCCTCGAGGCAAACAACTCCCTCATATTCCGGTCAATAAGCTCATGGCGCACGCGAAAATACTCCAGGTGCGTTTTTGCGTCTAAGTCTTTTAATTTCTGCGAACTTTCTTCAAGGTGCACGAACCGCGCGGCTAATTCAGCTAAACGGCTTAACCCGAAGATCTCAAACAACTTCTGGCCGATCCAAAGGTAAACCAGATACTCTACCAGGTCAGCGGGATGCGACTCTAATATCAGCTCGGAAATCATATTTTTCCTGATACCTTCCTTATAAGGAATAGTGAACGGGAGAAAAGGGAATATTTCCACGCGCTGAACGGTAAAAGAAACGGGACGGGGGAAAACTACTTTCAAATATCCGAACGCCCCTCCTAAAACCAGGTCTAAAACATAATCGCGCATCTGCATCGCCTGAGAATGGCGTTCTTCGTCATTGATCCCGGGAAAGGCCACAAAAGGAGTGCCTGTTTCCTGCGCGTAAATCTTCCCGCGCTCTCCTATTACAATGAGTTTTCCGGGGATCCGCTCCAGTTCCTTAAGGGCCAGGGCGACTACCTGCATATTTAACCCCCCTAAAAGCCCGCTGTCTGAAGTCACGGCGATTACCGCCTGAGGTTTTTTCTGCTCTACTAAAAACGGATGGGCTACTTTGGAAAAATCGGCGATATCAAAAAAACTTTCTACGATGTTCATGAATTGCTCAAAGATCTTTATCTTTTGCTCAAGCAGCCTGAACTGCGCTACCGAGATATTCTTAAGGGCCTCTAATAAAGAAGCTAAGCCGCGGTTAAACTCCAGGTCTTTTTTCAGGACAGCGAGAGTTTTAATATTAACGCCCTTTCCCGGTCATTTAATTGCGCCCTTAAAATATTCCTTCAGGACCCCCTCGACCTTATCCTTTATTTCATTAGTGAATTCTTTGCCTGAGCGGATTTCTGAGGAAAATTCGGGATAACGCTTTTTTACAAAATCAAAAATATCCTGCTTAAAGCTCTTTGCCTGGCTGGCGGATAAGCTATCCAAAACCCCCCGGCTCAAAGCATAAAGGAACACGATCTGTTCTTCAATGGTAACGGGCTTATTTTTATCCTGCACGATAAGCTGGTTTATCGCCTCTCCTCGTTTAAGCCGCATCTCAGCCTCTTTGGACAAACCCGTGGCGCGTAATTGGGTCATCTGCAGTAATTCTTTATATTGCAAATAATCCAGGCGCAAGGATTTACTCAGAGATTTCATTGCCGGCCACTGCGCCTTGTTTCCGATACGCGAAACCGATAGGCCAAAGTCCATAGCCGGTTTGAACCCTTTATTAAAAAGAGTGGATGAAAAATAAAGCTGCCCGTCAGTCATGGAGATGAGGTTAGTAGGTATATATCCGGTGACATCTCCCTGCAGGATTTCAACGATAGGCAAAAAAGTCATCGAACCTGAGCCCAGTTCCGGCTTTAAATATCCTGCGCGCTCCATTAACTGCGAATGAATATAAAAAATATCCCCCGGGTAAGCTTCTCTGCCGGGGGCGCGCTCTAAGAGCAGGCAGATCTGCCGGTATATCCAGGCATGTTTGGTAAGGTCATCGAAAACCACTAAAACATCCTTGCCTTTATTCATGAAATATTCCCCCAGCGTACAGGCAGTATATGGGGCGAGGTATTGCTCACCCGTAGAAACAGAAGCAACGCCTGTCACTATTATCGTATAATCCAGGGCGTCTTTGTCTTTTAAAATATCCAGGACTTTCATCAGGCTGGAATAGGGTTTCCCGATACAACAATAAATACATACTACGTCGCTGCCTTTCTGATTGATTATGGCATCTAAAGTGACGGAAGTCTTGCCGGTAAGCCTGTCTCCGATAAGTAACTGCCGCTGTCCTTTTGCTATCGGGATGATCGCGTCTAATATCAAAGTCCCTGTTTCCAGGGTATCTTTTACGGGCACCCTGTCCATAACTCCCGGGGCAACGCGAAAGACCGGCGATGCCTCCCTTGATTCGATCGGGCCTCGCCCATCTTGCGCCTGGCAAAGGGCATTGACTATCCGGCCTAAAAAATTATCGGATACCGGCAAATTCAGGGATTTACCCTTGTTATATACCTCATCCCCCCCGCGGATCGAGCTTGAATCGCCCAAAACAAGGATCTGCACTTTTTCTTCGGTAAAACCCATGACCAAACCTATAGTTCCGCTTGAAAATTCCACGATTTGGCCGTTCATACATGAAGGAAGGCCTGTAGCAATGACTACGAATTTACGCACGGTCTCAACGCGGCCTACCTCTCTTACCTCAAAGCCGGTCATACCGTCTCTTTCTTCAATAATTTTTGACTTATCGACCATATTAATTCAAAAGTCAAAACGTAAAAGGCAAAATGAAGTTCATTTTACGTTTTTACTTTTACCTTTTTACTTAATACCTTTGGCCTGCTCCTGTATCTTGTTCTTTAAGCTTCCGTCTAAAACAAGGCTGCCTATGCTTATGATAAAACCGGCTACTATCTTAGCTTCGATCTCCTCTTTTAAAGTAATATTGCGCTTTAAGGCTTCACTTAATTTCTTTACCATTATCTTTCGCTGACGATCGTCTAAAGCAAAAGCCGAAGTAATTTTTATTTCCTCTACGTCTTCCGGAAGGCGCAGGCGTTCAAGCTGGTTAAAGCCATTCGTGATAAGCTCTTCTATCCAATGTGCGTGCACTTCGCGCTTGAACTGCTCGGGTAAAGTAGTTTGGATTAATTCACAGGCCTTATTTACCGCTTCTTTTGCGATACGCTCTTCTATCTCCTGGATAAGCGCCTGGCGAGAACGCTCTGCCTGCTTGATCATTTCTTCGCTGTGCGTGCGCGCTGCCTGCAATATCCTTTCTTTTTCGCTTTCTATTTCTTTTAGGGCATCGTCCCTCAATTTTTCGGATTCGCTTTGGGCGCGCGCTAATATTTCCTGAGACTTAAGCTGCACTTCTTCAAGCTTCCTATTTACCTCTTTTTCTTTCTCTGAATACTCCCGGTTTAGATCTTCTAGATGCGAAGTCGCAAGGGTCACATTCTGCGTCATTATCTTCCTGAACATAAATACCATGACCAGGAAAATAATAACCAATAATACGATTAATGACACAATAAGCATCTAAGGCTCCCTTTCAGTCTTATTTTTCAGCTATCTGCTATCTGACAACTCCTGCCTGGCGTCAGGTAGGGAAAACTGATATCTAAATAATCGTTACCTATTATAATATCATAAGTTAAATCACTTCGGAATACAAGCATTTTTTTGATTTTTGAGAAAAAAATTGAATCTCCCCGGACTAAAGTCTGGAGATTCATCCCGAGCAGAAAAAACACAATTCCATTCATGCGAGGGATTAATTTAAGGGGTGAAGAGCTGAAAAACAACAAGCATCGCGATGATTGCCAGGGATTGCACAAAAACAAGAGTAATGATCATTGCAGTAAAGATTTTAGGGGCAGATGAAGGGTTACGGCCTAAGGCATTGATGCTGGCAAAACTAGCCGCGGCAAATACCGCGCTGGGCCCAAGAACGCACATTCCGAAGATCAAAAGCAAAGCCAGGTTTCTGCTCATATAAATTCGTTTAAAAAAAGTGATAAGTTAAATTCAAAATCCAAAGCATAAAGCTCAAAATAAATTCAAAAACTAAAATTCAAATGTTAAAACCTTCATTTTAAAATTTGTGCTTTGTGCTTTAAGCTTATTTTGAACTTTGAATTTTGGACTTTGAATTTGGCTCTATTTCTCCTCTATTATAATAGTCACCGTATCAAAAATAACCTTGACGATCCCTCTTAAAATTTGGAACTTCTGGCTGTCGATATGCACAGTGCCTGAGACCAGGCGGCTTAGAATAGGCTGATGAAAAGGCTGTATTTCAAATTCTCCTTGCTCTCCGGGCAAGACTATACTGCGCGCTTCGCCTTCAAAAAGGAGTTCTTTAGGAGTCAATACGGAAACATTTATGGGCATGCCTTATTATAAAACATCCTTTAGCCTAATACAAGCATATTAGGCTAAAGGATGGATACAACTATCCCGCAACAGAGAATATTCACTCCTTTTTCTCTTGTTGCGCCCCTGGAAAAGAAGCCGACCTTTTAGCCGCTTCTATGGATTCACGGGTCAGGCGCGCCTGGCGGTTCCAGGTAAAGAACAACACTCCCGCCAAAAGCCCGGTAAAAATGATGATGATAAAGATCACGACCCAGGTCATTGTTTTTGTCGGGGACTCTGAGCGTATTCTTGATTTACTCATCATGTCCGGGGCAAGAGGGGCTCCTGCGGTAGACAATAATTTTTCAAGCCGCGCGATATCTTCCTTTATCTTCTGGACGGTAACGGTATTGTTGCGGTAAATACCGATATGCGTCTCGCGGCTTACCGTCTCATCCGACTGCGAAGCAACTATCTCATTCAGGCGGCTGTAGATGCTATCCGCTATCTCTTTTGCCTTTTCATAATATTCGGTCTTCTCAAGACGGCTCATTATCGTATCTGTGCGCTTGCGTAAATCATCGATCGTGCTTTGCAAAATAAACCAGATATCTTCCACTTCTACTTCAAAAATGCGCACTTCACCGGGTGAAAGTTCAAGCCTATCCTTATACGCGTAATAGATTGACCTCGCAGCATCATATTCCAGGTCAAGCCCTCCTGTCTCCATGACATCTTTTGGCTTGACTTCCTGCGGCAGGTAATATTTTACATCCGTTGTCTGCGGCCTGTTCTTTGAAGGATTGACAGCTACGATTCTAAAAATCACGCTTCCTGCCTCTAAAGATGTGGAAACTACAGGGTCATCCTCTCCGCCGAACTTCGCTTCAAAAAGTTTTTCTAACAGCGAAATTACCGACTGGATATTGTCGGTCTTGGTGCGGATGTCTTTTACCGTCGGGGATGACTCCAGGGCTTTCTCAAACAAGCCGGTAAAATCAAGCCCGGCTTCCTGGGTCAATATATCACTGAGCTTATCGGAAATATTGTTTAAAGCGCTCATTATCTTAACCGACGGGCCTTCTCTTGCGATGATCTGCGGTATCCTGTCTACCGATACCTGCAGGTTCCTTATGGCAGGAGCCAGGTTTGTAAAATCACGCGATACCAAAACCGCCTCCATCGCCTCAACCGCGTCAAGGACCTTACGCGCTGTCCTTTCTGCTTCCGGAGCTGCCGCGGCAAGGCCTGCGATCGTAGTCAAAGACATCGATTCCACGCGACCGGAACCCGCGACTAAACCGCCGGTATCTGATTCCGTGACAATAAAGGTATAGGTCTTTCCGGGATCGAATTTATCTTCCAGGGCCTCAAAACTGTAAAGATAGACCCCCGGCTCAGAGGTAGATTCCACGACATGGGCATCGCGAATTATCGTTTCGTCATCCCAGCTGTAAATATTCAATAATGGGCGTTTTGATGGCTGCCCCTGCACCCGTAAAGTGATCTTATCCCCGCTTAACGCCGGGTCAGGCGAAACAGTGGCAAACCACGAATATTTCTTAGCGGTGTATTCCAGTTCTGCCGCCGCAGCCATTGCCTGTTCACCGGCTTCGACCGCCTGGTCCGCGCCTGCCTGCAACTGCACGATAGCTTCATTAGCACGGGTCTCAAAACTGGACAAGGTCGCATTTACCGCTGCCTTCATCTCTTCGGTCTTTGCCTCAATAGTAGCCTTCTGCTCATCCATCTTAGTTTGAATGATCGTAGTCTGCTCGTTCATCTTAGTATCGATGGTCTGCGTCTGGGCTATGATTATCGAAGTCTGCTCGGTCAATTTCGTATCAAGTTTCACAGACTGTTCATCCAGCTTAGTATCAAGGACGTCTGTCTGAACATCTAACTTGTCTTGGATAACATTTGTCTGCGCGCTCAAGGTATTCTGCAATTCGGTGTTCACTTCGGACATCGGCTTATCCAGAACGGAATTAACGGTCAGTTCCATGCCTTCGATCCTCTTAGGCGTGGTAATATCAAATGAACCCGGCGTCTTAAAATGCGCGCCCGATGCGTTCATGATATCAGTGATAGTTGTATAGACCTTCCCTGCCGCCAAACCTGTGCCATTCCAGGTAAGATTAAAGAAACCTGCGGCATTAGGGATGCTTGAAGTCAAGGTCTGGATCAGGCTACCCGCATCATAGATAGAGATAGTTACCTCGGCTGCACCGGGAACCACGCTTCCGTCTCTCTCCACCCAGGAACTGACATCCAACCTGTCACCGGTCGTATTATAGGCGAACTCAGAGTAACTGCGCCAGATATGGATCGCCGTTGTTTCTAAAAATAAACTGAATGCCTGGTCTGTATTTGCTTCAAAGTTCTGCGCCTTTTCACCGTAACCGGTCGACTCCCAAGTAGTGGTCCATAGGCCATAAGGTGTCCAGACCTCTGCCGGTGACGTCAAACCGCCGCCTGCACGATGTACAGTCTCTGTGCCGGTATACATCTCCACATAAGAAAGATTTGTAATAGGTTCATTGGTCAAGAGGTCATGTATGGTCCAGGTGATTAAATAATAGTCAATATCAAAAGTGCTGCCTGAGACGCTATCTACATCTTCGTCGTTAATATCGGAAATACGCACCTTTACCGGATTAGGCGCCAGGTAAGCATAAGTCCCTAATGCTATTTCCTGCTTGATTACCGCATCAGGGATAGTCCACTCAAAAGAATTACTGTAAGTGGCCTGGCCTCCCGAAGGATTAGGCGCAGCAGCATCGATTACATGGATGTCTGAAACAAAGTCATCGTTGGAATATTCTAATTTTACTGTAGGCATGGTACCGCCGCCATTCCAGGTGATATTATGCTTTTCATTGGTAACCCAGCGCTCACCTCCTACAGGGGAAGTCAATGTAAGGTTGCCGCGGATATTAAAGGTGCTATCCGAAACATCATAGACTGTAGGATCGCCGGCATCCGCCACTTTTATCCTTACGGTAGTCGATATCTCATCCGGAACGGTCCAGGCATAGGTGCGGATATCCGCTCCGTTATTACCGTCTCCTGCTCCGTAGTTTTTAGTTACTGCCGGATCGATCTCGGTCCAGCTGACAGTATCGGGATCACCCAACTCCTTAGTGAAATAGAGTTTTACCTCGGGGATAGTCCCGCCCCAATTCCATCTAATGTTGTGCACAACGCCAACCCTGAAGTCATCATCGCCGTTTGGTTCAACAACGGTGAAGTTTCCGACGATATTAAACTTAGGCGATATCCCTATCACATCGGTATTATCAGGATTTGTCCGGGCATCATAAACCTTGATGCGCGCATCAGGCGTATTGGTATCGGGGATATTCGTCCAGTTAAAGTTGGAACCAGCGACGTCATTAGCGATCACATAAGGATAATCATCGGAAGTCCCGGCAATATCGTCTGCGCCTCTGCCATCATTGATATCATAACGAATATTTACCAACGGTATGGTTCCGGTCTTATTAAAGGTGATCAGATGAGTCTGGCCGATATCAACATGCTCATCAGCTACAGGCGAAGTAACTTCTATCTTACCGCGTATCCTGAAATCGCTATCCGAGATATCAAAACCATCGTCAGTCAAACTGCGCACGCGGAAACGCACATTATAACTGATAGCATCCGGCATATTCCACGGATGCGACCCGTCGTTAGGTGTCGATGCAATGATTGTCGTCGGACTTGAGAAATCGTCCGAAGCGGTAGAATACGCTAAGCCGACATTGGCCACTGTCCCTGTATTTATCCAGGTAATATCTATGGGATCACCGACCTCATAAGTTGCTCCGCCGTTAGGATCACTCAGCGTAAAATCAGAGATTATCTTAAAATTCTCATTAGATGTATCGAATGCGGTGTGATCGTAAGAACCGCCTACATCACTGGCATCCTCCACGCATACTCTTACCTGATCAGAAATATCATTAGGCACACCTGCGCCTGAACCTCCCCACGTATATAAGCCGTCATTAGGTGTGGATGAAGTGATTGTCTTATTATACGGCTCACCTCCTGTAGTGGAGTAAGAGATCTTGACATTAGGCGTCACTCCGATTGCCGAGGTGCTGGTCCAGGTAATATCATAAGGCGTACCGACTTTGAGTTTATCAGTAAGCGCAGGATCAGCATTCCCGTTAGGGAAAGTCACCGTAAAGCTGGGAATGACCCTGAATTGATTAGAGATACTCTCGGCGTAGGTATCGTTAGGATCGGACACGCGTAGTTTTACGGTATCCGCGCCAACTGCCTCAATATCAGGGACTGTCCAAACATATCTGGCTCTTGTCGAACCATCGCCTTTACCCGGATCTCCTACATTAGGAACCAATGTGGTTATATCCGTATTGGAATTATTGACGACATTACGGTGGTCATTATAGAAATTATCCGTTGAATATTGTAACAAAACATTAGCGACATTACCCTGTTTATTCCAGACAACATCATAAGTCTCACCGACCTTAAATGCCACCGTGCCGATAGTCGGATCCATCGTAAATGTAGCGCGGATCCTGAAGGTATTTAATGAAACATTGCCGGAATCTATTTCATTGACATCGGAAACCCGGACCCTAGCATTAGGGCTGATATTATCAGAAGCGTTTACCACTGCGGTTGCCGGCCAAAGATATGAACCGGTGTTAGGAGCATTAGAAACTATCCTCTTTTCAATAGGAAAAGTAGCTCCATCCGTTGAAAGGTCTATATGCACCTGGCTTGCCGCTGAACCCCACTTATTCCAGTAAATGGTATAGTCCTGGCCGGCATCTACTACTTCTCCGCCGTCAGGATTAGTGACATCAAACCTGGCCATGATCTTAAAAGATGCAGGTGAAACCGATTCTGTATGGAGAGTCCCGTCATTAGGATCGCTTGCGGGTATAGTATTTTCAACTTTTATCAATACTTGATCAGCCATATCATCCGGAACCGTCCATAAGAAATTACCGGTATTGGGAATATTATAGCCTCCTCCTTGCTTCTCGATACCGATCCATGGGCCGGTAAGCCCGTTCTTTGAATAAGAAATATAAACATCGGAGATATTACCGTTACGCTGCCAGTAAATAATGTGGTCTGAATTGACCCCCCATTTTTCATTACCAAGCGGTGAAGTCAAATTTAAATCCCCTCTGATGGTGAATGACGATGAATCATAATAAGTCTCGGGGTCAGCAGCGTCTTCTATGCGGATCTTGACCGTATCCGAAATATCCGAGATACCACCGGGAACTGACCAGGGATACGTACCGATATTAGCTATTGGCCCTGCGATATATGTCCAAGGAGCAACGCCCGTAGGCGAATATCTCAAGTTTACTGAAGCGACAATACCTTGCGTAGTCCAAACTATATTTCTTGTAGGATTTGCGATCTCACCTGTTGTTACCGGCCAGATAGTCCCGGCTGTAGGCGAATCAAAAGAGAAGCTTCCGGTGATATTAAATACAGCCGAATACGCAGGATCAGTCCCGGAACCCGCGGTAGCATCGGTAATGCGGATTATCGCTTGGGGTGTACAATTATTGGGTATAAGCCAATCCTTTACTCCTATTGAAGCATTGATGGAATCAACAATAGCCGGGACGATCCAATTAGTCCCGCCGTCAATGGAATATTCAAGCTTTACCAGGTTCATAGTCCCGATAGTATGCCACTCGATATTATGGTTTGTTCCCACTCCCCAACGCACCGAAGATGCCGGGGTATCAACGATTATGGTGCCGGCGATCTTTACCTTTACCGTGATAGCCTGGGCATTGGCATCAGTAGAATCCTTGATCCTTAAATATACGTCCTGAGAAATCGTATCCGGGACTATCCAATTGAATGTGCCGGCATTAGAGATAGCCGTGGCATCGGCTCCGGCGGTATTCTTCATCGGGACATAAGAAAATCCGTTGTTGGAAGAATATTCTAGATCGACTGTGGGTATGGTTCCAAAAGTATTCCAGCTTAACACATAGGCATCACCGGGGACCACTCCTATTCTAAAGACCTGGCCTGCAGTATCAGGGTTGATCCAAGTAAAACCTCCGCGGATGGTAAAAGGCTGGCTGGTTGCTACCACATTGCCGTCACTTAAATTAGTTACCCTCACTAATGCGGCATTAAGCGACTTCTGGTCGGGGATCTTCCAGGCGAAAGTATTCCCTACGACACTGCTGGCGGGATTGTTTGCCGCGTCTAAACAGTACTGATAAGCACCTCCGTTTACCGAATACTCGACCTTAACAGCAGGTATCGTGCCGTGTTTTGTCCATTGCAAAGTATGATTTGAGGCTATCAGCCAAGTCTCTCCTCCTAACGGAGAATCATTATTACCGGCGTTGAATTCGACTTTTCCGCGTATTTCAAAATTATTATCGGAGACATCCTGCGCGGTATAGATATTCACGCCGTCATAGAGAGGATCGCTGATCCTGACCTTTACCGCTGAGCCGATAGCATTAGGGATCGTCCAAGAATAACTTAGGTCATCGGCGTCAACCGTATTGATAGCGAAAGTCTGGCTCTCATTAAGAAACCCGTTCCTGGAATACTCTAACTTTGCCTCGGGGATCTGGACCACTGAACCGTGCAATTCCCAGGTGATCGGGGTGGAGCCGTCGACCTCATAGTATACCCCTGTCCCGCCGTGAGGCCCCAATAAAACGAACCCGCCGACTATCTTAAATTCCTGGGCAGAAATATTATATACCGTTGGATCCTGGTTAGAAATAACCCTTAACCTTACAGTATTGCTGATATTGCTGGGGACTCTCCAGGTAAAGTTCTGTTCAACTCCGCTTGTACCTGCGGGTAAATTAGCCGCGCTTTGGCCGACAGGGCCTAGAACAGGATAAGTCTGGAGCTCATCTGCAAAACCATTAGTTGAATATTCAAGCTTTACCGTTCCCATTGTCCCGGTAGGCGTCCATCTTATGGTATAATCATTATCTACCCGTAATTTATCGGTAGGAGAAGTCAAATCTGCTGTATCTAATGCCAGGCGCCCCTTAATAGCAAATTGATTAGAGACTGCCTCAATAGTAGGTTTGGCAGCATTGGCATTGCTTGCGCGTAACCAGACGCTTGAGTCAATATCATCAGGCACTGTCCAGTTATAGGTAGTACCGGTCAAATTTTCTGCCCCGGTAATAGGAAGATAGTTATTACCGTCTTTACTGTATTCCAGTTTTATATTGGGGATGGTCCCGGTCTTGACCCAGGTAATAGTTTTAGAATCATCTACATACCAGACCTCATCTCCGCCTACAGGTAAAGCTGGGTTAAAAACAAGCTGCCCCTGGACAGTGAAATCGTAATCTGAAGGGTCATACACCGAAGAATCATTCTCATTGACTACCCTTACCTTTACCTGCGAAGAAATACTATCAGGTATCTGCCAATTCCAACCTGTTGCCCCTGAACTCGCATCGATCCCTATAGCATTAGTAGGTGTAGTGATTAAATTATATGCTCCGCCGTCTAAAGAATATTCCAGCCTCACCGTACTCATTGCCCCTACTACAGACCATTGAATAGGATGGGATGAGCCTACGATCCATTTTTCTGTTAAGGCAGGATCGGGGTTTCCGTTAGGTGAAACCAAAGCGATATTAGCGCGGATCTTAATGTTTGTGGCTGATTCAACCCAGTTTTCGGTATCTGTCAGGTCTACCACCCTTACTTTTACGCTGTCAGAAATAGAATTAGGGATGACCCAGGAGAAAGTACCGGTATTTACTATATTGCTTGCATCAGGAGTGGTGATCACCGCCCAATTCCCGGTTTCACCGCCTCCGTCCGTAGAATACTCAAGCCTGACCCTGTTGGTAGAAGTAGTGCCGTCAGTAGTCCAGGTAATATCATGGGAAGTGCCTACAGCCCATACCCCTCCGCCGTTTGATTCACCGTAAAGAGCCATGATAGTCTGAATAGCCAGCGGCGCGGATAAGCTTTTCGTATCGGAATCGTTGTAATCAGATACGCGGATCACTATATTCGCTGAAGGAGTATCCGGGATATTTTCCCATAAAAATTGCCCGTTAGTAGCTCCTGCGGGCGTCTGGTCTTTTATCTGGTAACTGAAATTTACGCCGTCAGTAGCATACCAGATAGCCACGTTAGAGAAATTACCCAACTTATTCCAGGTGATCAGATAATCATCGCCCTTTTTCAAAGTCACCTTTTCAGCAGGCGGCGTCTCCGGAGGCTGTGTGATTGTAATATCGCCGACGGTCTTAAACGTTTCCGCAGATGTGCCGTAGATCAAAGAGGAATAAGCGTAACCTGGGTCTGCATCCACTACTTTGATCCTTACAACGTTACTTAAAGTTGTAGGTATACTGCTCCAGGCGATACCGGTCAAACCATCGCTGGCAGTAACGCCTGTTGCCACAACCCCTAAGTAATCATCTGCGCTGGGAGTAATACCGTCAACGCCCTTACCATCATAAAGGTCATACAGGACATCTACTACTGTAGTCTTGGTAGCCGTGCGCGTGCCGTTCAGTAAAGTCCATTTGATAAGATCAGCGGGATTCTCGGCAGGATTAACGCTCACCCTGGTATCTAAAATAGGCGCGGTAATCGTGATCTTTGGCCTGACCTTAAATATTCCCGAAGTAATAAATATCGTTGGGTAATCCACGAAAGAAGCGCGGATAGTTACATTTTCGCTCCTTTCATCTGCCACTCCTGCGCTCCAGATAAAATTGTTAGTTCCGTTTATACAGTCTAGGTTACTTGCCCCTGAAATGGCGTTATACGATCCTGCGTCAACGTTATACTCTAAGATCACTTTGGGAAGGCTTCCGTCGCCTTTTGTGCCGCTGTTAGCTACCCAGGTTATGGCGCGGGCCGCATCCCCTACATACCAGATCTGGTCGGCAAGAGGTGAAGAAACAGAAGTAAAGGACGGCCTGATCTTAAAAGGCACTAATGTGGCATCTTCAAGCTCTGTCCCTATCTTGTTAGGAGCGCTAACTATATTACTCACCCTTATAGCCGCAGTCTCAGAGATCTTACGGTTTGCTCCGACTACCCCGGCTGACCAGGTGTAGTTATTGTTTCCATCGGATCCCGAGTCATAACTTGATTCTATGGTAAAGACATACCCGTTGGCATAATCATCAGGTGTAAAGGTTCCGCTGGTAGAATACTCTATTTTTAAACTTCCGATAGACCCCAACTTGTTCCAGGTAATTGTATTATTAGCGCCCAAGGTCCAGGTTTGCGTTCCATCATCAGGAACGATCAGGCTTAAATTTCCCTTAATAATATAATTAGTCAGCGATTCTGAATTAACAGAACTGGGGTTATAATAATCTGAAACCCTAAAATCTATGTCATTAGATATAGTATTGGGAATACTTGTCCATTCCCAGGTCCTGTAATTTCCGGCAACTACCCCTTCAGTCCCTCCTTCTAACGGGCCGCCGCCGTCAGGATCAGGGATAAGGTCTGTCCAGGCACCGCCGTCATAACGGTATTCTATCTTAAACCTTAAGATATTACCCAGCGGCTTCCAGCTAAGGGTCTTGTTACCGCCCACGCGCATATCCGTAGTAGATGGAGTCCCATCGGCAACAACCGTTACTTCTACGATATTACCTTTTACCTGAAAACCGCTGCTGATACCGTCGACCAAAATATTATTTTGTGTGGCGGGATCAACTGCTTTTACTTTGATCTTTCCGGAATTACCTACAGTAAGCGTAGTCGCATCCTCAATAGTCCAATCAAAAGTAAATTGCGT
>JAFGET010000056.1 GCA_016931435.1 Candidatus Omnitrophota bacterium | reverse complement strand
TGCGAATTTACTCCGTGCATAGGAGAAAATCTCAACAAGATTTTCGACTGTTTATGCAAGGAGCTAGATTATCACACATAACTTACGGAGCCAGAAAGAAAACATGTTATTCACAGAGCAAATCAAGGCGCTATCCAAGATCAGTAAAGCCATAAATTCGGATCTGTATCTTGAAGATATCCTTAAGATCATCGTGGATGTCACCGCCCAGTTGTTAGAATCTAATATTTGTTCTTTGATGCTGGTAGATGAAAAAAACGGAACTCTGATCGTGCGCGCTTCTCATAGTATCAGCGAAGAATATAACAAAAAACCTCCTTTAAAAATAGGGGAAGGTATTGCCGGCAGGGCTGCTTTAGAGAATAAGCCTGTAAAAGTAAAAGATGTGACCAGGGAAAAGGAATATAAACATAAAGATATTGCCAGGAAAGAAGGTTTAAGCTCTTTGTTATGTATGCCCATGGCGGTGAAAGGTAAAGTAATAGGGGTTATAAACTGCTATACTCCAAAACCGCATGATTTCAGCGATTCCGAAATAGAGATATTGACCACCATCTCAAACCAGGCGGCATTAGCGATAGAAAACACGGAATTGGCGGCAAAAAGTAAGGTCTTCCAGGAAGAATTAGAGGTCCGCAAAAGACTGGAGCGTGCCAAGGGCATATTGATGCGCGATGAAGGGCTGACGGAAGAGCAGGCGTATTTGAAGATCCGTAAATACAGTATGGATAACCGCAAGACCATGCGCGAGGTGGCGGAAGCGATTATTATGGCTGCGGATATGAAGCATCTGACAGGGGCTAAGTAGTCAATTTGGATAAGGTATAGTCTATCTGACCCATGTGGGGTCAAAGTGAAAACAATGGAATATTTTTTAGTGAGAAAGGGGGAAGTGATATGAATTTAGGAAGGCCGAATGCCAATGACGCGGTAGGGACTTTTAACCGCTCAAAAAACGTTGTCCCGGGATCGGGGATATGTTCCCGTTGCGTTGATGGTTGTAGAGGTAACTGCGATATTTTTAAAGCTACTTTCCGCGGTAGAGAAGTGATCTACCCCGGGCCTTTCGGCGAGATCACTGCCGGAGCGGATAAGGATTATCCGGTTGATTATTCGCATTTGAATATTCAGGGATATGCTTTAGGGGCCAGAGGTTTGCCGCAGGATGCCGAAGGCAATCCCGACAACACCAAGTTTCCCGATGTAAACACCGAGACTGAATATGGCTGGGATATCAAGGTAAAAATGAAGGCTCCAATCTTTACCGGGGCACTGGGGTCTACTGAGATCGCCAGAAAAAATTGGGAACATTTTGCCGTAGGAGCAGCTATTTCAGGGGTGACTTTAGTTTGCGGAGAGAATGTATGCGGTATCGATCCGGAGCTTGAATTAGACAGCAAGGGCAAGATCAAGAACTCTCCGGAAATGGACCGCCGCATTGAAACTTATAAGCGTTTTCATGAGGGTTACGGAGAGATCCTGGTACAGATGAATGTTGAGGACACGCGCTTAGGGGTAGCCGAATACGTGCGAAAAAAACATAACCTGAATACCATCGAATTAAAATGGGGCCAGGGAGCAAAATGCATCGGAGGCGAGATAAAAGTAAAAGAATTAGAAAGAGCGCTGGAACTAAAAAAACGCGGATATATCGTGACTCCTGACCCTTCGCTTGAGGTAAACCAAAAGGCTTTTTCTGACGGAGCGATCAAAGAATTTGAAAGGCATTCGCGCCTGGGATTCGTTTCCGAAGATTCGTTTTTAGCGGAAATCAAGCGGTTAAGGGACTTAGGTTTTAAGCGTATCACGCTTAAAACCGGAGCATATTCTATGCGCGAACTGGCCATGGCGATAAAATATTCATCGCTTGCCAAAATCGATTTATTGACTATAGACGGCGCGCCGGGCGGAACAGGCATGAGCCCCTGGAGGATGATGGAAGAATGGGGTATCCCGACATTTTATCTGGAAGCGCTTACTTTTGAGTTTTGTCAGAAATTAGCCAAGAAAGGGATGCGCATACCGGATATAGCTATAGCCGGAGGATTTTCCAGCGAAGACCATGTGTTTAAAGTCATTGCTATGGGGGCGCCTTATGTCAAGGCAGTATGTATGGGCAGGGCGTTGATGATCCCCGGCATGGTCGGAAAAAATATCTCTCAGTGGCTTAAAGAAAAAAACCTTCCTTCTACGGTTTCTTCTTTTGGCAAAACCGAAAAAGAGATCTTTGTCTATTACGAAGAGCTGTTGGATAAATACGGCAAAGACATGAAAGATATCCCGCTGGGGGCAATAGGTATATATTCTTTTGCCCAGAAAATCAAAGTCGGACTGCAGCAGTTGATGGCCGGAAGCAGGAATTTCAGGGTCGCTTCGATTTCCCGCAGAGATCTTATGTCTTTGACCGAAGATGCCGCTTCTGTATCTGGCATTCCATATGTTATGGACGCTTACCGCGCCGAAGCAGAGGTTATTTTAAACGGTAAAGAAACGCGTAATTCGAATCATCGCAGAGTGAGGGTTGCGGTGGAAAGGTAGCCATGGAAAAAAAAGGCCTATGCGTCAGTTGTATAAATTCCGGAAGCTGCATTTTTTCAAAAGACCTGCCTGTATGGCAGTGCGAAGAATTTTCTTGCGGTAACCACGTACACAAAGCTGTAAGGCTTAAGAAGGTGGACAGGTTTGTCTCCTGCGAAGTAGCTACGGAAAGCGAATAAAGAGTCAAAGAATATATTAATAAAAGGACTAGGGCGTCCTTTATCCGATGACGGGATGGGGGGCGCTCTTTTTTTAGCTATTACATAGATGGGAGAAGGTTCCGACGGGAAAAAGTCTTCTGCAGGTTAGAGATTCGGAACAAAAAAGGAGAAAAGATGATTTTTGAAGAATTAGTCAATAAGATAAGATCAAAACTAAAAGGGATCTCGTATAAGCTTTCATCGGTCTACTCTTTATTTAGCCCGGAAGATCTTTATCAGGAGGCTATTTTGCGTCTCTGGCAGGATTTCAATGCAGGGAAGCTTGCCGATAAGACAGACAGCTATATTCTTCAAGGCTGTTATTTTCACCTAAAAAATTATCTGCGTCATCATAAATACAAAATAAATTTAGTCAGTTTGGATGGTATTATCCGCGGTGAAAAACAGGAAGAAGTAAATTTAAACAGCCTGGTTTCTATAAAAAGCACAGATTCTGTTTTTGATACCGTCAATACTAAAGTCATTATTGATGAGATCAATAACAATGGCCTGACAAAAAGAGAAAAGGATGTTTTTAATCTGGCGCTTCTGGGCTTGACTACGCGGGAAATCGGAGGGAAATTAGGTGTTTCTCACGTAAGAGTAGTCAAATTACGGGAAAAAATAAAAGAAAAATGTAGAAGGCATCTTGATATTTTATATCCCGGTTACCAAAAATGATGATTTTTTACTTGTATTATTATAAAACTCAGCGATGCGTTTTTAAAAAACAACGACGTTCTCTTTAGCCGGAGAACGTTTTATTTTAAGTAAGAGACATAGACGTCTTCTAGACCCAAATAGGGGTAGAGAAGGCGTTTTTTAATCCTTTGCATAGAAGAAACTGTGTTTTTCTGGTCGGGATGGATCCCCGTACTTTAGTGCGGGGAGATTCAATGGAGGTTACAAAATGGAACTTTCAAAAGTGATGGTAGATACGATCTGGGTTTTAGTCACGGCGAAAATGGTATTTTTTATGAACCTCGGATTTGGCATGGTAGAATCAGGGTTTGCCCGCGCCAAAAACTGCGTGAATATCCTTTCAAAGAACTTTATCGTATTTGCGGTATCTTCGTTAGGTTTTTTATTATTAGGCTGGGGTTTGATGTTCGGGGACGGGAATCCTTTTGTGGGCTTAAAAGGCCTGTTTTTTTTGAGCGGACTGGATAATTCCCCCGCAACAGGGGCGGCTTATCAGGGCGTGTATTCCGCTATCTCCTGGACAGGCGTGCCTTTATTTGCAAAGTTCTTTTTTCAACTGGTATTTGCGGGGACCGCAGCCACCATTGTTTCCGGCGCAGTTGCCGAAAGGATCAAATACGTTTCTTTTATTTTATTTTCTTTTGTCATGACCATGTTCATTTACCCTATTGTAGGGCACTGGATCTGGGGTGCAGGATGGTTAGCTAAAAAAGGAATGTTGGACTTTGCCGGATCGACAGTTGTGCATTCGGTAGGAGGCTGGGCGGCATTAGCAGGAGCGCTTTTATTAGGCCCCAGGTTCGGGAAATATAACAATAAAGCAGTCAATCCCATGCCCGGCCATAATATTCCCCTGGCTACTTTAGGGACGTTTGTCCTTTGGTTCGGGTGGTTCGGTTTTAATCCAGGTTCAACTATGACTGCTGAACCGTTTGCGATCAGTCACGTTGCCGTTACCACAAATACTGCCGCCGCCGCAGCCATCATGAGCTCTACTATTATTTCCTGGATCATCCTTGGCAAACCGGATCTAGGCATGACTTTAAACGGTTGCCTTGCGGGGTTAGTGGCAATTACCGCGCCCTGCGCGTTTGTAAGCGTAGGTTCGTCTATAATCATTGGATTGACAGCAGGTGTTTTAGTAGTGCTTTCCGTTATAGGTTTTGATAGGTTAAGGATCGATGATCCGGTCGGGGCGCTTTCCGTGCATTTGGTAAACGGAATATTCGGAACGCTCTGTGTCGGGCTATTTGCCGAGGATGCTATTGCTGGTATTTCTTGCGGCAACGGATTATTTTTCGGGGGCGGCATGGAATTGCTTAATGCCCAATTATTAGGAGTGGCCAGCGTCGCTTTCTATACTTTTTCCATTTCTTTTGCCGCATGGCTGCTTATAAAGTTTACCCTTGGTATCAGGGTCAGCCTCCAGGAGGAAATAGAAGGATTGGATATCGGTGAGCACGGTAATGCCGCTTACCCGGAATTTCTAGGTAAAAAACCTGCGTACACATATTTAGGTGTTAAAAACGGATATTGAGGAGAGAGAAAAAATGAAAAAAATCGAGGCGATCATTCGTCCGGAAAAATTGGACGCGGTCAGGGCTGCTTTAAGCGAAGCAGGATGCGCCGGGCTTACGGTTACCGAAATCGAAGGCCACGGCAAGCAAAAAGGAAAAATACAGCAGTGGCGCGGCGAAAAATATAAAGTTGAGCTACTGCCGAAAGCTAAAATAGAAGTTGTTGTTAAAGAGGCTGAGGCAGGGAAAATAGTAAAGATCATAATTGGTTGCGCAAAGACCGGAGAGATCGGGGACGGTAAGATCTTTATTTCTCCGGTTGAAGATGCCATCAGGATAAGGACGGGGGAAAGCAAGGAAGACGCTTTATAAGTATACGATTTTTTGTTATTTTATGGTACAATAATATATTACGTAAGTATGGAGGTAAGCATGAGCATAAGACAGACAGTTTTATTTAAAATCAAGAGTGTAGATTTTGTTAAGGTAGACGCGCCTAAAAAAGTTTCCGCCTACTTCGGAGAAAATACGTTTGGCGTAGAGACTATGCGTAAACGTATCTCTAAAAAGACTTTTGAGGCCTTTTTAGCCTGGATGTCTGAAAGTAAGACCATTACTTTAGAACAGGCCAATGAGATCGCAGACGCCATAAAAAATTGGGCGATAGAAAAGGGCGCTACCTATTATACGCATTGGTTTCAGCCGATGACCGGCTTGACCGCAGAAAAACATGATAGTTTTATTTCGGTCAGTTCACCTGGGAAGGTAATCGAGAAGTTTTCCGGAAATAAGCTGATACAAGGCGAGCCTGATGCCTCGAGTTTTCCTTCAGGCGGTATCCGTGCTACGTTTGAGGCGCGCGGATATACGGCGTGGGATCCTTCCAGCCCGGCTTTCATCGTAGAAAGTAAGCTTGGTAAGACTCTTTGTATCCCTACGATATTTATTTCATACCACGGCGAGGCATTGGATAAAAAACTCCCCCTTTTACGTTCTGACGAGGCCTTAAGTAAAGCGGCAGTAAATCTCCTTAAATTATTTGGGCATAAGGGTGTCAAAAAAATATTTTCTACCTGCGGCCCGGAACAGGAATATTTTCTCATCGATAAAAATTATTATAATCTTCGCCAGGACCTGGTTATGGCCGGGCGTACTTTGATCGGCGCCCCTTCTCCTAAAGGCCAGCAGTTAGAAGATCAGTATTTTGGAACGATCAAAGAGCGGGTTTTAAATTTTATGTTTGAAGTCGCCCAGG
>JAFGET010000055.1 GCA_016931435.1 Candidatus Omnitrophota bacterium | reverse complement strand
GATATACTTCCTGGGCATGGGGTGCGGATAATGAAAAATCCACGCGATTGATCTTCGGGAACTCTTCTTTTAAGATCTGCCGCACGACATCCTTCAGATTATCGCCATCTTCCTGGGACGCCCCCTCCTGGCTGATGATCTCGCGCGAAAGGCTGTAGTAATCTTTGGCACCCCGGCAGTATTTATCGTAGCTTAATATATGCATACCCTCATTCTGCGATTCTTTTAATTTTACGTTCACATGGATGATCGTGCTAAAAAGCTTGTCAATAAAACTTATTTTTATCCAGTTGAGCATCTTAAAGGAATGGCGCAGCCGCGAATCAAAATTAGTCACTAAGACTTTATAATTTACCTCGTGATTGAGCCTGTCCTTGACCAGATTGACTATCTCGATAAGCTGGTTTAAACCTTCCAGGGAAAACCTGCTTGCCTCAGCAGGTATAATTATATCGTCTGCCGCGCGGATAGCGTTTATGGTCAATAGCCCCAGGTTGGGAGGGCAATCGATAAGGATATAGTCATATCCGGTATTTTGCGAAAGAAAATCGTTCAAAACCTCCCATAGCCTGGATTCCCTGCCGATCTCACCGGCTAATTCCTGTTCCAGGGTGCTCAAGATGATCCCGGAAGGCACGATATCGAATCTATCGCTTACATTCTGGATGATATCATTTAACTTTACTTTTTTGTAGGCGATCTTAGATAATACATTATAAATACTGAAATCCGCCTTGATATTCAATCCGGAGCTTGCATGCGCCTGTGGATCCAGGTCTATAAGCAGGACATTTTTCCCGTTTTGTGAGAATGCAGCAGATAGATTAATGGCAGTAGTAGTCTTTCCGCATCCTCCTTTTTGATTGGCGATAGTAATAATGCGCATCCTCTTGCCTCCTCTCCGGGTGTTAACTTATCTTAAGAACCTTATGTTATCTATATAGACTACGCCTTGTTTATCTTTGGCATTCCACTCTTCTACCACAAAAGCTACTTCCGACATCTCTTTCCAGTTACTAATATTTTTAAATTCACCTAAGTCGATCTTATAATCCTGCCACCCCGTGGGTATACTTTTTACGTAGACTTCCGAAGTCTCCATAAAGTTATTGCTCAATTCTACCCTCAAAGATATTTCCCCCTTGCCGCCTTTTTTTCGCAAAGAAAACCCCAGCATCTTATAATCCGTAAGGTTCAATTTTGAAAGACCGATCGAGAATACCTCCTTTTTAGCGCTGGAAAAATCAAAATTTATCTTTCCTACATCAGGCTTGAATACTAAAGCAATATTGGCTCGGCTTTTTTTAAAAGTCAACTGGTCATTTCTTAAATAAACGAAGGAAAAAAGGAGAGAAAACGTAAAAATGACGGATAATGCGGTTAAAACCGGGGTTTTAAAATAGAGAAACTTCTTCGACTTCTTTTTTCTTTTATGGGATGCATCTAAATAAATATTAGCCAGGTGTTCGTATATTTCTTTCTTATTCATTAAAGCAAAAGTAATTTTTTCTTGATTTTTTTATAGCACAAAACCCTTTATTTGTCAATGAGTTAAATATAAGGCGCGTGCCGTGTTCAAAGCGCAAGCGAATATTATTTTACCGGTTCTTTTTCTTTCGCTTTCTTGACCGGGCCTTGAGATTTCGGGCCTAAAGAGATGACCATGTTTACGGCTTTCCCTTTTGACGTTAGATTAATGACGCAGGTCTCGTTTTCACGGTCGAAATTCAAAAGGTGCTGGTCGTATTCTACTATATTTATAAGGTTCCAGTTAAACATCCCCATTTGCTCTTTATAAAAATTGACTACCCGGTCGACATCCGCCTTACCGCGGTAACTTAATACTCCCGCCCTGATTCCGGAGCTTTCAAATACGTACGATTCCTTGCTTAATAATTTGAAACCTGCCGGAACGGGGACATCGGAAAACTTCATGTTTAACTGAGGCTCCAAGGCTTCAGACATCGTGCCAAATGCGGCCTTTTTATCCAAAGACGCGCACCCTGAAGTTAAAACCATAATAAAAATCAAAAACGCCGGTCCGATGAATATCATCTTATTTTTTTTCATTTAGCCTCCTTCTTATCAATCCCTGGGTATCGCTGTAAATTTCTTTTATCCTTTTTTCTTCTAAACCTGCCTTGAGGCCGGTATTATTTAAATCTTTGGCGGCTATGATATCCTCGGGGCTGTGGCTATCCGTACTTAAGATCAACCTTGCGCCGTATTTTAAAGCAAGTCCTGCTACATGCATATTAGTATCGCAATGGCCTCTTCTGCTTGTAATCTCTAAAAACACGCCTTTTGCTTTCGCCAATTTGACCTCAGCCTCCGTAATTAAGCCGGGATGAGCTAAAATATCCACCCCCGCCATTATAGCCGCGCGGTTAGTCCCTTTCGTCACCGGCTCGGTCAAGGTCTCCCCATGGCCGACGATTATTTTAGCTCCCCTTTTTCTGGCATGCCTGGCTAAAGGCAAAAACTGCTCTATCGGCACATGCGTCAATTCTACTCCCGGCATAACCTTGATCGATGACTTTTTCGGCCAATGAGAGGCGAATTTCACAATAGCATCGACAGTAATATCTATATTACTGTAGTCTACGTGATCGGTAATGGCTATCACCTTATAACCCATGCTTTGATAGTGCACGGCTACTTCTGAAGGAAGAAGCAGCCCGTCGCTTAATAATGAATGGCAGTGTAAATTGTACATAAATGAGGCCACAACTTATGGAGCGAACGAAGTGAGCTAACGCCCGGCGCTATAGGATGCGCCGGCGTACCGCTTTACTGCGGTAACATAAGTTGTTAGGCCGAATTTACTCCGAGTATGCGAAAAAACCTAAACAAGGTTTTTGAGCGCTATACGAGGAGATAAGTTATTTAGCTATGGGCCTATGGTCAATGGTCGATTTAGCTATTGACTATCGACCCGATTATTTTAAATATAACTACCCTGCTACATTATTTTCACTTGCCCCTGGCAGGAATCGAGCACCGCAAGCTTTGATCTAGCGAAATCCTCCGGAGCCCGTAAAAGTC
>JAFGET010000054.1 GCA_016931435.1 Candidatus Omnitrophota bacterium | reverse complement strand
TTCCTTGGCGCGGCGCTCTTCTTCCTGTTTTCTGGCGAGTTCTTCTTTCGCGCGGCGTTCTTCTTCCTGCTTTTTAGCCAAGGCCTCTTCTTTAGCGATCCTTTGTGCTTCTTTTTCAGCCAGCGCGGCTTCTTTACGCGCTGATTCTGCCTCTTTGGCCATTCTTTGAGCTTCCAGTTTCTTTGCCCTCGCTTCTTCTTTTGCCCTGCGCTGCTCCTCCTTCTTTTTGGCCAATGCTTCTTCGGCAATGCGCTCTTCTTCTTTCTTTTTTGCCAGGGCGTCCATTTTTTCTTTTAATTCCCGCGCTTCATCTTTAGCCAGGTCAGCCTGCCTTTTAGCTAAAAGCATCGCCTTTTCTTTTTTTGCTAATTCTTTTTCTTTTTTAGCCAGATCCTCTTCTTTTTGCGCAAGGATCATTTTTAATTCTGCTTCCGACAGCTCCCCGAAAAAAACATCCTCAATATCGTCAAAATCTTCTACTTGTTCCCTTACTTCGCCTAGAGTATCGAACTGTTCCTGCCGTTCGTCACTAAGATCGACGAAATCCGCGTAAGAACGGAATGAAAAAAATGAGAGGGCAATAAAAGCCATGAAAAATCCTGCCGCGTATTTTTTTGACATTTCTGTTTCTCCGCCTGTCAGTAACTTTCTTTTTGTTTTTCCAGCGCTTTTCTCTGGATCTGCCCCAGGTAAGCGTCAGCTTCTTCGATGCTGCCAAATACGCATTCGGCGGGGAGCGCCTGGACGATATCGAATACCGCTTTTATTTGAGGCTGCAAATTTATTATGACGAAAGATCCCTTATTTTTTTCGACAGCCCGTTTTATTTTGATAATAGTACTTACCCCGATGCTGCTGATATAGGTGACGCCTTCCATATTCAGGATGAAAGTCGTAACGGGATTTTCAAGGACTTTTTCGTATTCCCTGATAAAATCCAGGTAAGTAGTCGAATCAATAGCTCCGTAAGCCGTTACCATCACCGAACCTTTTGGTTTATAAGTCACTTCGACCTTTAATTCCATGCCTCTTCTCCTCAATTAACCCTAAAAATATTTTTCCGCATCATCCTGAGGGTCAAAACCCAGCTTTTTTCTTGTTTCTGCAAGGTCAAAGACCCCCTTCGTATTTTTACTTACGGCATACGCCGCCAAAAATCCTGTGTTTATCTCTATGGCTTTTAGAAACGCCTGCGCCAGGTCTCTTTTACTGCAGAAGACCGCGCGCATATATTCGCCCGCGTATAGCGAAGGATCGTCTTCAGGGACGGTCCAGCCTATCCTCAAGGCTATAAATTGCATCCCCAGATAAGACAGGTGCCGTCCTATAGTTTCCGCAAAGACCTTGGATTCCGCGTAAGGGCATCCGGGTGTAGGCGGCATATCCAGGGTGATCAGGCGCTTTGACCTGGAGCTTAAAGCCTCGGATACCGAACCTTGATGATAAAAATTAGAGCTGGCGAATATGATCTTTTTGACATTATCCTCAAGGGCCTGTTGAAAAACATAACTGGTAGCAATAAAATTGTTCTTTATGGTGACCTCTGCCGGGACATCGGGCCTGGGGTTACCGGCTAAATGGATCAGGCAGTCCAATCCTTTAAATATCCCGTTTAGCCGGTTACGTTCTGCCAGGTCTACTTTAATAAATTTAAGGCTGCCTTTACCCCTGGTCTCTTTTAAATCAAAAAGAGTCAGCTCGTATTTATCGCGCAGCGCTTCGGTATGGGTCGTGCCGATATTACCGGCTGCTCCGGTTATGCCTATTTTTTTCATCTGGTGCCGTTAAGTGCCGGAAAATAACTCCGGATGTCTATCTTTATATTCTTTTATATATCCGTCGATCATATTGGGCGGCGCCATAATAAAACGGCAGTATTTATCACCTTTGGCGCGGCAAAGTATTTCTTTTGCTACAAGATCGATACCGAAGCTGACTTCGCACCAGCTTGAAGAATAACCGGCGTTCATAAAGCAGACACAAAAGTCTGGAGATTTCTCCATACTCATCCATGAATCCGCTTCAAAAGACTGCGGGTGGTCATAAAGCAGGTAATAGTTTTCATTAGGCAAAGGTCGGCTTTCTTCAGAGATATCTACAAAAGCCCATCCGGCATAGGAAAAATGGATCGGCCCGGAAGATAGCTTAGCTATCGGATCACCGACATCCATAGCTTTTATGAATACCCGCGCATCCGCCTTACCTGCGGCGCGGCCTACGTTATAAAGGATATCTCCAGCAGATTTAACCGCCTGCGCATTTTCTAAATTCGGGTTGAGCGTCTTGATATATTCAAAAAAATGCACGGACATAGAAGCCGCGCGGACTAGAATATACCTTTCCCCTCCTATGGTTATGGTGCCTTTTTCAGGAGATTCTTTCTTTCTGCTAAAATACCTCGCAACGTATTCTTCGGCGTTTTCAAAAAGCGGTTCGATTTTTTTAGGGACTTTTACGTGTAAAGCGGACATTTTGACCCTCCAATGATCTTACTTCTCTTTCTCTTCTTCTTCCTTCTTTTTCTTTTCGGCGATTATTTTAGCGGCTACCTCAGATGGGACCTGTTGGTATTTTGAGAATTCCATGGAGGCATTAGCCCGGCCGCTGCTTAAGGAACGGAAGTTTGTGGCGTAGCCGAACATCTCGGCCAATGGCGCCTCCGCGGAAACCATTTTTTGTTTTCCTTTATCCTCGATATTAAGGATCTTGCCCCGGCATGAACAGATATAACCGACTACGGCATTGACGTATTCTTCGGGTGAAGATACCTCCAGGGACATGTAAGGCTCAAGCAGTACGGGTTCCGCTTTCATAAAAGCCTCTTTGAACCCGAATATAGCGGCAAACCTGAATGCCAGTTCCGAAGAATCAACTTCATGAAAAGAGCCGTCTACCAGGTTGACTGTCAAGTCCACGACCGGATATCCTGCCATAACGCCTTTTTTCATGGCTTCAATCACGCCTTTTTGCACAGCCGGTATAAAAGACCTGGGGATGGCCCCGCCTTTTATCTTATCAACAAACTTAAATTCTTCACCTGGTTGATTAGGCGCGATCTCCAGGACTACGTGACCGTATTGCCCGCGCCCTCCGGATTGCTTTATGTATTTGCCTTCGGCTGAAGAGGGCTTTAGGATAGTCTCGCGATAGGCGACTTTCGGTTTTCCTACGATCGCCTCTACCCCGAATTCTTCTTTTAACCTGTCTACAATGATCTCTAAGTGAAGCTCTCCCATGCCGGTAAGCAGGGTTTCTTGCGTCTCTTCGTCCGTAGTCACCAAAAACGTCGGGTCTTCATCAGCGAGCCGGTTTAGGCCTTTGCCTAATTTGTCCTGGTCCGAGCGGGTCTTTGGCTCGATACTTAAAGAAACCACGGGCGTGGGGAATTTTATCGCTTCTAAAAGTACGGGATTATCCATTTCGCAAAGAGTGTCTCCGGTCGTAGTGGAAGAGAGCCCGACTACGGCCACGATATCTCCGGCAAAGGCATACTCGATATTTTCCCTCTGATTGGCGTGCATCTGGACGATCCTGCCGACGCGTTCCCTTTTATTTTTCGTGACGTTCATTATATAAGTGCCGGTATAAAGGATGCCGGAATATATCCTCACGTAGACCAGTTTACCCATATGCGGGTCAGACTGTATTTTAAAAGCCAGTGCCGCAAGAGGTTCCTTAGGGTCCGGCTTTCTTTCTATGACATTGTCAGGATTATCAGGGGTTGTTCCTTTTGCGGGAGGGACTTCCAGAGGAGACGGCAGGAACATGGTCACCGCATCCAATAATTTCTGCACGCCTTTATTTTTAAGGGAGGAGCCGCATAGTAAAGGGACCATTTTATTGGCGCAGGTAGCCTTGCGGATGACCGGCATAAGTTCTTCTGTCGTGATGGAGCCCGGGTTCTCAAGGTACTTTTTTGTAAGTTCTTCGTCAAAAGCCGAGACTTTTTCTACGAGAATATTTCGGTATTTCTGGGCAATTTCCGAATTTTCAGCCGCTATTTCTTCTATGGTGAATTCTTTGCCGGAGGTCTCTTCCTGATACATGTAAGCCTTCATTTCTAAAAGGTCGATCACCCCTTTGAATTCCCCTTCCGCTCCTAAGGGTATCTCAAGCGGTATGGGGTTTGCCTCCAGGTCTTCTTCGATGCCCTTTAGCACCGCAAAATAATCCGCTCCCACGCGGTCCATTTTATTTACGAAGGCGAGCTTTGGGACGTGATATTTATCGGATTGCCTCCAGACCGTCTCTGATTGAGGCTCAATCCCGCCGACCGCGCAGAAGACCGCGACTGCCCCGTCTAAGACGCGCAGGCTTCTTTCTACTTCAACGGTAAAATCCACATGGCCGGGAGTATCGATAAGGTTGATCCTATGGTCTTTCCAAAAACAGGTAGTGGCCGCCGCGGTAATGGTTATACCGCGCTCGCGCTCTTGTTTCATCCAGTCCATCTGTGCTTTTCCGTCATGGACTTCTCCGATCTTGTGCGATTTACCGGTGTAGTAAAGTATCCTTTCGGATAATGTGGTCTTTCCGGCGTCGATATGGGCCATGATGCCGATGTTCCTTACTTTTATCAGGTCTATCTTCGGGGCGACCTGAGGCCTTTCTTTCGTTTCTTTTTCTTCCGCCGGGATTTCTGTCTCTTTTTCCGGCTCTTCCTGTGGCTGCACAGCTTCTTCAGGTAGCGTTTCAATAACCGGTGTTTCCTGCGCCGGCTCAGCCTCTGAGGATTCTTGTGCCTGGGAAGGGGCTTGCTCAGGAGGGATCTCTTCAGGCGGAGTTTGCGCGGGGGGCGCCTGCGGAGCCTGTTCCACGGCAGGTTTTTCCTTAAGTTTCATATTAAGATGGGCTATTTCATTGGTCAGTTTTTGTATGCGCTCGATTTTTTCTTCAAGCTCTTTTTCCAGATCGCTGTATTCTTCGTTGAGCTTATTGAATTCTGACTTTGGTATGAATTCGCTGGCGGATTCTTTTTTCTTGAAATCATTGATAGAGTCAAGGTGCTTTTTATTTTCGTTTACATATTTTTCTACCTGATGGCGTAATACTTCTATCTGCGAGAATTTTTCTTTATTTTCTTTTTCGAGTTGCTGTATCTTTTCATTAGCTTCCTGGAATTGTCGGCTTAAGTTGACGTTCTTTTCAAATTCAATTTGAAGTTCTTTTTCTTTTTTAACGAATTTATCCTTGAAATCATCCTGCTGCTCTTTGACTTTATTAAGATACTCCTCGTTCTTTGCCACCCATTCCTGCCTGCGGGTAAGCTCGGCTTTTAGATCGGCTTGTTTCTTTTTTTCTGCTTCCAGCTCTTTTTGGGCATTCTGGCAGCCGGTTTTTGCCTTGTCCAGGTCCGAAGATAAGTTACCCAGTTCTTCCTGAAGGGATTTTATCTTTTGTTCCCTTTGAAGTATTTCCGGGTCTTTGCCCGTATCCTGGGTATCTTTCTTCCTGCCTTTCTTCTTTTCCGTATCTTCAAATAAAGAAAGCGCGTATATGGTCAGAATAGGGATCGAAATAAAGATTATCCAGAAAACAGTATTCATAAAAATAGCTTACCTTTCAAAGACTTTTAAATGCAGCCACCAATCCGAAGATCTCCATTTTTTGATCTCTTTAAACAAAATCCTGGCGCTTTTGGTCATTAGGAATTTTTCACCCGGCGCAAGAAAACTTTTTGTCTGCTTATAGCCGATATCCAAATATTCCTTCGCCTGCAGGATGCACTCTAAAATATCCGCATCTCTGGCTATCACCGCTTCTTTCGTGTCCTGCCTGTTATAGCTTCTTCTGGTAAGAAGGAATTCCCAGGCTATACGCGAGGGAAGCAGCTTGGCCTGTTCTTTAAAGACTTTATCTTCCGATTTTTTAAAATCAATATATCGATGCCCGACTTTATGCAGATCATTGATCCTGGCTTCGTGGATATCGTTAAAAAGGCACATCAGTAATACTTTGTGGGAATTGGCCTTTTCCATCCTGGCCAGGATATAACCTATTACCGCGCAGCGAAAACTGTGTTCGGCCACGCTTTCCGGGTCCCTTATCCCGGCAACCCACCATCCGCTGCGCTTGACGCGCTTAAGCTGCCCGGCTTCCGCTAAAAAATTAATTATTCCTTTGACAGAAGACTTCATAGCAGAATATCCCTACTGACATCGCTACGTTAAAAGAAAGCTTCGCTCCATGCATAGGAAGCGTAAGCCTGTAATCCGCGTGTTTTAAAAGACCCGGCCTGATACCTTCTCCTTCCGAGCCGAAAAGCAAAGCCAGGGGGAAGTTAAGGCTTATTTTTCTGGGGTTTTCTCCTTTGTCTACGACAGCAGCGCCTGCCCAGTATCCTTCTTTTTTTGCAGAAAGAAGCGCTGTGGAGAGGTTTGTCACCATGCTTACCGGGACATAATTTTCTGAGCCGCAGGATACTTTCATCACCGTCTCGTTTACCTCTACTGATTCATACTTGGGCAGGACCACGGCAAAACCTCCAAAGCAAGCCGTGTTTCTCAGGATCACTCCTAGATTCTGCGGGTCGGTTATCCTGTCCAGGAAGATAAGAGTAGCTTTCTGGCTGCGCCTGATCAGTTCGTCAAAATCAGTATATTGGAACTTTCCTATTTCTGCTAATACCCCCTGGGCTTGGTTATTTTGAGACAATTGAAAAAAACGATTAGCAGAAAGGGTCTCAGTTTTCACCTTATTTTTACGTGCTATTTCCGCTACTTCCGGGCGAGGCAGTTTTTCCTGCAAGTATATTATTTTTATACTCTTAGGATTAACTTTCAGCCTTTCCAGGACAGACCTTTTTCCATATAAGCGCATATCACTATATTATAACCGCATAAATTTTACTGTAAACATTTTTTTCAATAAAAAAGGCGGAGGATTTTTCCTCCGCCTTTTTTATTGACCATGATCCCTAAACCATAGACCAGAGATCATTAATTATCGCCTGTTAATACATTCCTCCCATTCCTCCGCCGTAACCGCCTCCTGGTGGCATGG
>JAFGET010000053.1 GCA_016931435.1 Candidatus Omnitrophota bacterium | reverse complement strand
GGATATAAGACAGGACAAGGTTATTTTAAGTGACGGTATCAGGGAATTTGAATTAAGCGTCGGAGAGAGTAAGGAATAGCTGCCCGCAGAATCACCGCACCTTGTTGGATATTCGTTTTCCCCTCGACATCTTTCTTAAGATATGATAAACTAAAAAGTTAACTATGAAAAATTATCGCAGACTCTTCGGTTTTGCAAGGCCTTACTACAGGCTTCTTGTCCTCTCCGGGATACTTATGGGGTTGGTTACCATCCTGGATGTTTTCAGGTTAAGCGCTATTGTGCCGGTTATAGACAGGGTTTTTACCGATAAGCCCATAATGTTTGCCGGGCAGAGACTCCCCTTGTTCCTCGAAGGTATTCTTAATCAGCTCAATAAGTTAGAGCCCTTTAGGGTATTAACTATTCTTTTGATTATTTTGCCCATAGCTATGCTGATCAGGGCATTCGTTGAGTTTATGCAGTCATATCTTATGTCGGATGTCGGCCAAAAAGTAATTCGGGATGTACGGCATCAGGTTTATGAAAGGATGCAGAGGCTTTCCCTGGATTATTTTACCCAAAAAAGAAGCGGAGAATTGATCTCGCGTATTACCAACGACGTTAAGCTTATAGAAAATGCCGTATCTTACGGGCTTACGGACTTGATCTATCAGTCTTTTGAGGTGGTATCTTTTGCCTTGATGACATTTTTCATCAACTGGCGCATGGCTTTGATATCGGTGATAGTGCTTCCGCTTGTGGCAGTGCCGATGATAAAGGTAGGCAGAGTGCTGAGAAATTTAAGCAAAAGATCACAGGAGAAGATGGCTGATATTAATTCTTTGCTGGTAGAGACTTTCCTGGGGGTGCGCATTGTAAGGGCTTTTTGTTCCGAGGAAAGAGAGATATCCAAGTTTAACAGGCAGAATAACGATTATTACCGCCTGAGTATGAAGTCGATAAAACGGATGCTGCTTTTAGGCATCAGTACCGAGCTTATAGGTGTGGGGGTTGCGCTTTTCATTTTTTACTATGGAGCTAGGCAGGTCATCGAGGGCAGGACCTCATTCGGAGTATTCAGTTTATTTATGGCGGCGCTTTTATCGCTGATCAAGCCTTTTAAGAAATTAAGCCAGGTAAATTCTATCATGCAGCAGGCTACTGCCGCAAGTTCCCGCATCTATGAAGTTTTAGATACGCAGCCATCGGTCAAGGAAAAGGCAGATCCCGAAGAATTAAGTATTATAAAAGAGGGTATTGTTTTTGATAATGTGTGGTTTAAGCATCAGGATAACGATATTTTGAAAAGTTTAAACCTGAAGGTCAAAAAAGGGCAGATGTTGGCTATTGTGGGCCCTAGCGGTGTAGGTAAAACGACTCTCTTGGACCTGATCCCTCGTTTTTATGACCCCCAGCAGGGCAGTATCCGCATAGACGGCATAGATATAAAGGATGTTTCCTTTAAATCTTTGCGTCAACAGATCGGGATAGTCACTCAAGAAACCATACTTTTTAACGACACTATCCGTTCTAATATCGCATACGGCAGGCCGGATGCGGATTTTGACAAGATAAAACAGGCCGCAAAAGAAGCATATGCCCATGATTTTATCCAATATTTCCCCTTGGGGTATGATACCGTCATCGGAGACAGGGGCATGAAGCTTTCCGGGGGGGAGCGCCAAAGGATCGCTATCGCGCGCGCGCTTTTAAAAGACCCGCCTATTTTGATTTTAGACGAAGCTACTTCTGCCTTGGATTCTAATTCAGAACGTATGGTGCAGGAAGCATTGAATAAATTAATGCTCGGCCGCACTGTTTTTGTGGTAGCGCATAGGCTTTCAACAGTAAGAGAGGCAGAGCGTATAATAGTCTTGAACGACTGCCGCATAGTAGAAGAGGGCAGCCATAGCCAGCTGCTTCAGAAAGATGGCTTATATAGAAGGCTATATCAGATGCAGGAGATAGAAAAATAATTTGCATATATCCATAAAATATGGTATATTTACAGGATTATTTGCCATAAATAGGCTTTTTTTAGCTAAAATGGGTACACTCACGGCTAAGCTTGTAAGATATGGCATCAAGGGTCAATTAACTGACCCTGCGTAAGTCAGGGTAGCATGGCAGCACATTACCTAAGCGCGTAAAAATTTTGTTGAAATTTTTACGCAGGCAATGTATTCCCGCTAAAGCGGGATTTCGTTAAACAAGAGCATTCGGTGCTCAAATTCGGCTCAACAAGTTACATTAAAAGTGTTTTTTACCCTTGCTGCTTGATTTCGTAAGAGATGGCATCAAGGGTCAATTAACTGACCCTGCGTAAGTCAGGGTTAATTGAGGAGGGTTGTAAAATTGCCAAGTGAATTGATTAAGAAACTATTGGAAGCAGGAGTGCATTTTGGTCATAAAACTTCACGCTGGAACCCTAAAATGAAGAAATTTATTTTCGGCCACAGGAGCGGCATTTATGTGATAGACCTTGAAAAGACCGAGGAATGCATCAATAAGGCCAGGGAATTTCTGATGGAAACGAGTTCTAAAGGCGAATTCGTCTTATTCGTCGGGACAAAAAAACAGGCGCAGGAAGTGATATTGAAGGAGGCGTTACGTTGCGGCATGTATTACGTTACTGAACGCTGGCCGGGAGGCCTCTTGACAAACTTTTCTACCATTAAGAAAAGAGTCGCACGCCTGCGCGAAATAGAGAAAATGAAAGAAGACGGCACTTACCAGAGTTTTACCAAGAAAGAAATAGCGGTCTTAGAAAAGGAACTGGCTAAGCTAAAGAAGAATTTTGCGGGTATCGCAAATATGGAGAATATACCCAAGGCCGTATTTGTGGTAGATACCAAAAAAGAAGAGACCGCAGTGAGGGAAGCTAACAGGCTTTCTATCCCCATAGTGGGGCTCATTGATACTAATTCCGACCCTGATTTGGTTGCTTACCCTATACCTGGAAACGATGACGCGACTAAGTCTATTTCTGCCGTCGCTGGTATAATTGCCGATACTGTTTTAGAAGGGCGCAAGAAATTTTTATCTTACTTAAGCCACGAAGGTGTCGAGCTGAAACAAGATTCTAGCGCAGGGCAGGAGGCATCAGGCGAGCTTCCTGAAATCGAGGTAATCGAGGAGAATGTGGATGACAAAGAGGTCTCAGCAGAAGATAAGCCTTTAAAAAAAGGCCGGCCAGTAAAACCACAGGAAGATAAAATGAAGACAAGAAAGAGAGCGTGATCAGGGAATGAACATACCGTTAAATTCAGTTAAAGAATTAAGAAAAAGTACTTCTGCCAGTATCGCGGATTGTCGCAAGGCCCTTGAAGAGTCTAAGGGGGATATGGCCAAGGCCGCAGAGTGGCTGCGCAAACACGGTTTAGAAATGGCCGCGAAAAAAGAAGGCCGCCATACAAAAGAGGGTAGGGTAGAATCGTATGTGCATACGGGCAGTAAAGTCGGGACCTTATTAGAGGTCGGTTGCGAAACAGATTTTGTGGCGCGTAACGAAGATTTCTGCCGGTTTGCCAAGGATTTAGCCATGCAGATAACGGCTTGTAACCCGCGATATATTAAAAAGGAAGACGTACCCGAAGATATAATTAAAAACGAGAAGGACAAGGAGCAATTTTATAAAGAACATTGCCTCCTGGAGCAGCCTTTCATCAAGGACTCCTCCATCAATATCAAAGACTATTTAGGAAGCATAGTTTCTAAAGTCGGCGAAAATATCGTGGTCCGTAAGTTCATCCGTTATAAGATCGGTGAATAATGCCTAGACCCGTCTACAGAAGAATAGTCTTAAAACTAAGCGGTGAAGCCCTCCAAGGGAAAAAATCTCACGGCATAGACCAGGCGGTCTTGCTTTCTATTTCCCGCCAGATAAAAGAAGTCAGAGATTTAGGTGTGGATGTCGCGGTAGTCCTGGGCGCCGGTAACATTTTCCGCGGGCAGGAAAATATCGGGTCTCTAGGCCTTGAAATGGACAGGTCCGTAGCGGATTACATGGGGATGTTAGCTACGGTAATAAACGGTTTGGCGCTTCAGAACGCCTTAGAGAATATACACCTGGATACCCGGGTATTGACAGCCATAGAAATGCAGAGGATCGCAGAACCATATATAAGAAGAAGGGCTATCCGTCACCTTGAGAAAGGCCGAGTGGTAATATTCGTGGCAGGCACCGGGAATCCTTATTTTACTACCGATACCGCGGCTGCTTTAAGAGCCATGGAGATAAATGCCGATGTGATTTTAAAAGCGACGCAGGTAGAC
Organism: Candidatus Omnitrophota bacterium; assembly: GCA_016931435.1. Taxonomy (GTDB): domain Bacteria; phylum Omnitrophota; class Gorgyraeia; order Gygaellales; family Profunditerraquicolaceae; genus JAFGET01. Next base: position 23,982 of record JAFGET010000053.1, on the reverse strand, counting down.
GGTGTCTATTCGGCCGATCCCTTAAAGGTGAAAAACGCAAAAAGGTTCACTAATTTAAAATACATCGATGTCCTTAAGAAAGGGCTTAAAGTAATGGATGCTACGGCAGTAAGCCTGTGTATGGATAATAAGCTGCCCATTGTAGTATTTAACATGCACCAAAAAGGGAATATTAAACGCGTGGTCTCAGGAGAAAAAATCGGTACAGTGGTTAGTTAGAATAAAGTAATAATATGGGAGCTTAAAATCCTAAATCCCAATATCTAAATCCTAAACAAATTATAAATTTCAAAGTTTTAAATTCCAAACCGAGTTCGTTTGGAAAATTAGAATTTAGAAAATTCGGATTTGTTTCGGATTTCGTGCTTAGCGCTTCGAATTTAACTCGACGTTAATTTATCTTATACGATGGGGGGGTGACCATGACCGTAAAAGAAGTTTTACATAATGCCGAAGAGAAGATGAAAAAAGCGCAGGAAGCGGTGATGCGCGAGTTCTCTGAAATACGTACCGGCAGGGCCAGCCCTACGTTAGTAGAAGGGCTGCATGTTGATTATTACGGGACGCCCATGCTTTTAAAACAACTTGCGGCGATTTCCGTGCCGGACGCGCATCTTATCGTGATACAGCCTTGGGACGCTACGGCTATAGTAGAAATTGAAAAAGCAATCATGAAATCAAACCTGGGTATTACCCCTTCCAATGACGGAAAGATCATCCGTCTGGCAGTTCCTCCTTTGTCCAAGGAAAGGCGTCAGGAGCTAGTCAAGGTCGTCCATAAAATGAGCGAGGAGGGCAGGATATCATTACGCACTATCCGCAGAGACGCTAAAGAGGCCTTAGAGAAGCTTGAAAAAGATAAGGTCATATCCGAAGATGATAAATTCAGGGGTATTGATGAATTGCAGAAACATGTAGATAAATATATTGCCAAAGTAGACGAGTTATTGAAGAATAAAGAGAAAGAAGTCTTAGAGTTTTAAGGCAAAAGGTAAAAATCAATTCAAAATTCACAAAATTTTCCCGCTACCAAATATCCAGAGGGAATAATTTCACTTTGCACTTTTGACTTTTGCATTTTAATTTTTGACTTAAATTTTGGCCTCTAATCCCGCTAAAAAAAGAGGGGCAGGATAGAGGGATGAACTAAATTTGGGCCTCTAGCTCATCTGGTAGAGCACCACCCTTTTAAGGTGGCTGTGCCGCGTTCGAGTCGCGGGAGGCTCACGATGTTATGATACCGCGCAGGAAAACGTAGCTGCGCTACGTTCAGCACCGAGCGGCATTAATTAAAGATATCGGTGTCCCGTCTCTGATAAATCAAGTAATGTCGACGGGAAGTCGCGGGAGGCTCATAAAAATCTTTCGAAGAAAGATTTTTACTCTGAGCGATACAATAAACGATTATTCAGGTTTAAGCGAAGAGCATACGATAGTCAAGTAAATGCCAGAAACTTTGGTATAGATCTAAGCAGAGATAAATTTTAGGATACAATATAATCAGTAGCGCGGACGTGGCGGAATTGGCAGACGCGTATGGCTTAGGACCATATGGAGAAATCCATGGGGGTTCAATTCCCTCCGTCCGCACAAAATAGTGCGGGCGTAGAATAGGAAAGGATTTACGCAGGCAGAATCTAGATTTACACGTTAACTTATAGGAAGTAGAAAGGAGAGTTGGCAGGGTCATCAAACGCTAGCGGATCGATTAAATAATTAAGGGGGTATTACCGGGTTATTTTGCGGGAGTAGCTCAGTTGGTAGAGCGTCACGTTGCCAACGTGAATGTCGCGGGTTCGACCCCCGTCTCCCGCTCCAGAATATTGTCTCTATGGGGAGGTATCAATATGAAGATCATGGAATTTCTTTCTAAAAAAGCTATAGTTCCGGAAATCAAGTCATCGAAAAAAGAAGAGGTCATTAAAGAATTAGTCGAAGCGCTGATAGGCTCCGGAGATATCGAAAAGAAAGATTATAATAGGATTATCGAAGCGCTCATGTCAAGGGAGTCCCTTGGCTCTACGGCCATAGGGCAGGGGGTAGCTATACCTCACGCCAAGGCGGATTGTGTGGATAAACTTGTTGCTTCGATGGGATTATGCAAGAAAGGCGTGGATTTTGATTCTTTAGACGGCGAACCGGTATTTATATTCTTTTTACTTCTTGCCCCGCAAGATTCAGCCGGCCCGCACTTAAAGGCCTTGGCGCGGATATCCCGTCTTTTGAAAGACAAATATTTCCGTGATAGCCTGCGCGCCTGCGCTGATGACAAAGCGATTATTAAAATAATCGACCAGGAAGACGAAAAAAAGATCTAAAAGATGACAAAAAAGGTATTTAATTTTTTAAATAGGGTTACCCGGATTAAAGCTAAAGGCGCCCTGCGCTGGCTTTATCCGGGCATAGGCATAAAACGCTGGATAGGGCTTTCCAGCTTTGGCGTGCTTATGATCATCATCGGGTCTTTGCGCCTGCGCAGTGAAGAATATGCCGTGATACAGATACTTGATGCGGTAATATTATTTTCCGGAGTCATAATCTTGGTCTTAGGCATTAAACATACGGTACGTTTTTTTATAAACCTGCTGATGCCTTCCGCCAAAGGCATAGAATTAGTCGATATTCTATACCAGAAAAAGCAGTTGAGCCGCGGCCCAAAGATAGTGGTAGTCGGCGGCGGCACAGGGCTGTCGGTGCTTTTGACCGGCCTTAAGGAATATACTTATAACTTGACCGCCATCGTCACCGTTGCCGATGACGGAGGTTCTTCCGGACGTTTAAGGCAGCAGTTTGATATTTTACCTCCCGGAGATATACGTAACTGTTTAGTAGCCTTGGCCGATGCCCCGGCCTTGATGCGGGATCTATTCCAGTTTCGTTTCGATAAAGAATCTGAAATGGCCGGGCACAGTTTCGGGAACCTCTTTATCACGGTGATGACAAGGCTTACGGGGGATTTTGAGAAAGCGGTAAAAGAGACCAGCAGGGTCCTGGCTTTAAGAGGACAGGTCATACCTTCGACGTTAAACAAAATGATATTAATGGCCCAGCATAAAGACGGCACGGTCACTGAAGGAGAGAATCAAATACCTAAGGCGCATTGCCCCATAAGCAAAGTTTATTTAAAGTCCGGACAGGCTCAGGCGACCCCGGAAGCCATAAAAGCGATAGAAGAGGCCCAAATAATAGTTTTAGGGCCCGGTTCTTTATATACGAGCATCATACCTAACCTTTTGATCAAAGAGATCACGGACGCCATAGTGGCCTCTCATGCTATTAAAGTTTACGTCTGTAATATTATGACGCAGTACGGTGAAACGGACGGCTTTAGCGTTTCCGATCATATAAAAGCCCTGGTCGCCCATAGTCATCCCCGCATTGTCGATTATTGCCTTATAAATACGGGGGGGGATATCTCCAGGGAGATGTTAAAGCGTTACGAGGAAGAAAATGCCTATTTAGTGGCTAATGACGCAGAAAAAGTAACTAAGATGGGTTACCGCGTTATTGAAGATGATACCCTTTCTGTCAGCGGCGTCATCCGGCATAATCCAGAGAAACTTGCCGAGATCATACTGGGGTTTATAGAGGAGATCTAAGCCTCTCTTGCAGCTGATCGCTATACGCAGATAATAAAGCATCTGTATAAAGACTCGAGGTACTAAGTTGGTTTTAATCAAGAAGAAATTTACGGTCAATAATAAACAGGGATTGCATGCGCGGCCCGCGGCATTATTCGTGCAGATCGCAAATAAATTCGACGCGCGCATTACCGTCAGGCATGGGGATGAACAAGTGAACGGAAAGTCCATCATGGGCATTCTTATGTTGGGGGCGGAAAAGGGCAGCCAGATTATTATTGAGGCAGATGGCAAAGATGCATCTCTTGCTTTGGTAGAATTAGAAAAGATAATCAATAGCGAAGAATAAGGGGATATTGATGCAAAAACTTAAAGGTATAGCCGCGGCTCCCGGGATAAGCGTAGGAAAGGCCTTGAAGGTCGGCAGGGAAGAATTCGTCATCCCTAAGCAGCCTATAAGCCCGCAAGATATCCCTTTGCAGATCCAGCTTTTTGAAGAGGCATTGATACAGACCCGGAAGGAGATTATCCAGCTGCAGAAAAGGATTTCCGTGGAAATGGGGCAGGAAGAGGCCCAGATATTCGACGCGCATTTGTTGGTCCTCGAAGACCGCATGCTTATCGAAGAGGTCATCTCGCGCCTTAAGAAAGAACTGGTATGCGTACCCTATATCTTCTCCGAAGTTTTAAAAAAATATATCACGGTTTTTTCAAAGATTGAAGATGAATATTTGAAGGAGCGTACTGCCGATGTCAATGACGTAGGCAAGAGGATCTTAAGCAATCTTTTGGGAAAGAAACGCACGGCGTTGGAAGACCTGAAGGAAAAAGTCATAATAGTAGCGCATGATCTTTCTCCTTCTGACACTGCGGCGATGCATAAGCAGAATGTCTGCGCTTTTGTCACTGATATCGGGGGTAAAACTTCCCATACCGCTATTATGGCTAAATCCTTAGAGATCCCTGCCGTAGTGGGGCTGGAAGGGGTGACCTCCAGGATCAATTCTAACGATATGCTTATTGTCGACGGAAGCATGGGGATAGTGATAATAGACCCGGACGAAGAGACCTTGGTCGCATATCAGGAAGAACTTGAGAAATTTAAAGGGGTTTCGCAGAAATTCTTATCCGTAAAAGACCTGCCTGCGGTTACGCTGGATAATAGGTCGGTGGAAATAGTGGCGAATATCGAACTGCCCGATGAGGTGCCCGCGGTAAAACTTCACGGCGGCAAGGGCATAGGGCTCTACCGCACCGAATTTTTTTATATGAACAGAAAGGGCTTGCCTTCCGAAGAGGAACATTTTCAGGCCTATAAGTATGTCGCTGAAGAGATGAATCCTTACCCGGTGATACTGCGCACTCTTGATTTAGGCGGGGATAAGTTTTTGTCGCAATTTGAGATGCCCAAAGAAATGCAGGCATTTTTAGGCTGGCGCGCCATCAGGTTCTGTCTTGCGCAGCCTGAGATATTCAAGACCCAGCTGAGGGCGATATTAAGGGCGTCGGTATACGGAAACCTTAAACTTATGTATCCTATGATTTCCGGGATCGAAGAGCTAAAACAGGCAAACCGGATGCTCGAAGAAGTCAAGGAAGAACTAAGGAAATCCGGAGTCCCTTTTAATAACGATATAGACGTCGGGGTGATGATAGAAGTGCCTTCGGCAGCGATGACTGCGGATCTTTTAGCTACAGAAGCGGATTTTTTTAGTATCGGCACAAACGATCTGATACAGTATTCCCTGGCGGTCGATCGCACGAACGAAAAAGTAGCCTATCTTTATGAACCGACTCATCCTGCAGTATTAAGAATGATCCGCAATATTATCGAATCAGCGCATGATGAAGAGATCTGGGTCGGGATGTGCGGCGAAATGGCGAGTGAACCCAGTTTGGTCTTATTGCTTATGGGGCTGGGGATAGATGAGCTTAGCGTTCCTCCCTTCGCTATACCGGAAGTAAAATATATTATCCGTTTGGTTACTCAGGACACCGCAGAGCAGATTTCCAAAGAAGCTTTAAGGTTATCTACGGGAAAAGAAGTAGAAGAATTCACCATGAGAAGACTAAAGGAGATCCTAAAATGAAGGCATCTTTGACGGCTAAGAGCATAAAGAATCTCGATAGATCCAAAATGCTGGATCTACTGTTGGATTTTCCCTTGCAATGCAGGGCCGCGATAGACATAGCTGAGCGGGCAGAGATCGGATCGGTGAAAAATAATTACGACAAAATAGTTTTTTGCGGCTTAGGCGGTTCGGCTATAGGAGCGGATTTTGTGCGTTCCTATCTTTATTCTAAAGGCCGGTTCCCCATAAGCGTAGTACGTGAATACGACCTGCCGGCATATGTAGATGCTCAAACCCTTGTTTTCGTCTGTAGTTATTCCGGAAATACAGAAGAAACGCTGAGCGCTTATGAACAGGCCAGGCAAAGAGGTTCTTCGATGATAGCGGTATCTTCCGGAGGAAAGATCGAGGAATGGGCCCTTAGGGATAAGGTCGCTTTTATCCCCATTCCTAAGAATCAGCCTCCGCGCACAGCTTTAGGGTATCTAAGCCTAATTCCTTTGTCCCTTTTAGCCAGGTTAGGATTGATCGCAGAGGTCAGGGATGAAGTAAGCCAGGCGATCCGATTACTAGAATCAATGAGGGACAAAAATCTTAAGCCGGGCATAGGCCAAAAAGATAACTTAGCTAAATATTTAGCAGCTAAGCTTTATAATAAGCTGCCTTTTATTTACGCCAGTTCCGTACATTTTGATGTGGTAGCTTGCCGGCTGCGCGGGCAGCTGAATGAGAATTCAAAGGCGCTGGCGTCGTCGCATTTATTCCCCGAAATGAACCATAATGAGATAGTAGGTTGGCAGAACCCAAAAAAATTGCTTAAAGATTTCATAGTCTTGATGCTTAAGGACAAAGGGATGCATCCGCGCGTAGAAAAAAGGATGGATATCACCGGCGCTATCTTGAAAAAAGAAAAAGTCGAAGTTATAGAAGTAGAATCAAGAGGAGAAGGTCTTTTAAGCAGGATGTTTTCTCTGATATATACCGGAGATTTTATCTCATATTACCTGGCGCTTCTTTACGGCATCGATCCTACGCCGGTCGATAGGGTTACTTACTTGAAAAACAAATTAGCAGAAAGCTAAAAGAGGGAAATGAAAGCTTTGATTTTAGCCGCGGGTTACGCTACCCGGTTATACCCTTTAACGAAAGAATACCCGAAGCCTCTTCTTGCGGTGGCCGGCAGGCCGATCATCGATTATATCCTAGATAAGATCTTCCTGCTTAAAGAGGTAGACGAAATATTTGTTATCACCAACAGTAAGTTTTTTTCGCTTTTTAAAGATTGGTCAAAAACAGTAAAGTCTTCCAAAGGCGTTACTTTGATCGACGACCTCACTAAAAGCCACGCCGATAAGCGCGGGGCGATAGGAGATATACATTTTGCCGTAGAGAAAGAATCTATTTGCGATGATCTTGTGGTGATCGGCGGGGATAACCTTTTTGACAGCCCATTAAAAAGTTTTTTAGAATTTTCTAAAGCCAAATCTCCCCATCCTGTGATCGGCGCTTTTGATATAAAAGATATTACTGAAGCAAAAAAATACGGAGTGGTCAAGTTAAATAAAAAACACCAGATCACGGATTTTTCTGAGAAACCCCGGCATCCTCGCTCCACCTTGATCGCTATGTGCCTGTATTATTTTTCTAAAGAGAAGCTGGGGTTGATCAAGCAGTACTTAGAGGCCAAAACCGATAAGCACGACGCTACGGGTTTCTATATCGATTGGTTAAGGCAAAAAGAATCGGTATACGGGTTTATTTTTAGAGGGCGCTGGTTTGATATAGGCCACCATAAGTTTTATAACGAGGCAAAGGAGAAGTTTAAATGAATAAGTTACGCCCTTGCTGCTTAACTTTGCAAGAGATGGCATCAAGGGCCAATTAACCTACCCTGCATAAGTCAGGGTTAATTGGAGGGTAATAGCTATGGCAGTGCGGAAACATTATTTTACTTCTGAATCGGTAGGCGAGGGTCATCCGGATAAAGTGTGCGACCAGATATCCGACGCGGTATTGGATGAAGTTTTCAGGCTTGATCCTGATAAGGAAAGAAGCAGGGTAGCTTGCGAAACATATGTAACTATGGGGCTCTTGATCGTAGGCGGCGAAATAACCACCAATGCCTATATCGATATCCAGAAATTGGCGCGTAACGTCATCAAAGATATCGGCTACACGCACCCTAAATACGGATTTGATCATGAAACGTGCGCGATTATCAATACCATACACAGCCAATCTCCGGATATCGCTCAGGGTGTCAATATCGGAGGCGCCGGAGACCAGGGGATAATGTTCGGATACGCCTGTTCCGATACGGATGAATATATGCCACTGCCGATAGTCTTAGCGCATAAATTAGTCAAGCGCATGGCGGATGTGCGCAGAAGCAATGTTTTAAGGTATCTTGGCCCTGACTGTAAATCGCAGGTAACCGTCGAGTATGACGCGGGCGAAGCCAAGCGCGTTGATTCCGTGGTCTTGGCTTGTCAGCATACCGACGAAATATTGGACGCAAGCGCAAAGCATATAAAACCCAAGGCGCGCCAGGAGATGATCGATGTTATTGCAAAGCCCGTATTAAGGAAGTTGATCGACAAGAATACAAAATTTTATGTCAACCAGACGGGCAAGTTTATTATCGGCGGCCCGCAATCTGATACAGGGATGACCGGAAGAAAGATCATTGTTGACACTTACGGCGGGACCGTCCCGCACGGCGGAGGTGCATTTTCAGGAAAAGATCCGACAAAGGTAGACCGGTCCGCGGCTTATATGTGCCGTTATATAGCAAAGAATATAGTCGCCGCAGGGATTGCCGATAAGCTATCGATACAACTTTCTTATGTCATAGGATACGCTGACCCTTTATCTATTTTTGTCGACGCTTACGGTACCGGAAAAATAAGCGATGAAAAAATAGTTAAGCTTATCCGCGAGAATTTTGATCTTACGCCTAAAGGGATAATCAGGTCTTTGGACCTTTTAAGGTCTTTTTACAGGAAGACTGCCTGTTACGGGCACTTTGGCAGGGATGATTCTGATTTTAAATGGGAAGCTACAGATAAAGCGGCGATCTTAAAGAAGAAAGCAGTGAAGTTATAAAAATTCCAAATGACAAATTCTAAACGACAAATGAATCATTTAATGCCAAATAATTAAATTATTTGGATTTGAACGATTGATCTGCCTGCTGGCCGGCAGGCAGGGATTTTAAAATTTGACATTTGAATTTAAACCGGAGAATGAATATGAATTATGACATCAAAGACATCAAATTAGCGAAAAAGGGAGCGTTGAGGATAGAATGGGCGCGCAATAATATGCCGGTGCTGGAATTAGTGCGTAAGCGTTTCAATAAAGAAAAGCCATTAAAGGGCATTAAGCTTTCCGCCTGCCTGCATGTCACTACAGAAACAGCGGTTTTGATGGAAGTTCTAGCTACTGGCGGGGCGAAGCTTTGGCTTTGCGCATCCAACCCATTATCGACCCAGGATGATGTAGCAGCTTCTTTAGCTAAAGACTTAGGGATTTCCGTTTACGCTATTAAGGGTGAAGATACGAAGACATATTATAAGCATATCAACGCGGTTTTGGCGGTAAAACCGCATATAACCATGGATGATGGAGCGGATCTCGTATCTACGATCCATCAGCGTCCGGCTTGCGCCCATGCCGATATCATGGGGGGCACTGAAGAGACTACTACGGGAGTCATCCGCCTGAAAGCTTTGGCAAAACAGGGCAAGTTACGCTACCCTATTGTCGCGGTAAATGATGCCATGACCAAACATCTTTTTGATAACCGTTACGGCACAGGCCAGTCTACAATAGACGGGATAATCCGTTCCACTAATAAATTATTAGCAGGATGTAATTTTGTAGTCTGTGGGTATGGTTGGTGCGGAAGGGGAGTAGCAGCTAGAGCCCATGGAATGGCGGCAAAGGTGATCGTGGTAGAGGTAGATCCTTTGCGCGCGCTTGAAGCGACTATGGACGGGTATGCGGTAATGCCGATTTCTCAAGCCGCCCGCGCAGGAGATGTGTTCGTGACCACTACCGGCGATACCAGCGTTATCCGTAAAGAGCATTTTACGGCGATGAAAGACGGAGCTATAGTTGCCAATTCCGGGCATTTCAATGTAGAACTGGATATACCGGCCTTGGAAAAATTAAGCAAAAAGAAAAGGACGATCCGTGATTTTACCGATGAGTATACGTTAAGGAGCGGCCGCAGGGTCTATTTATTGGGAGAAGGAAGGCTGATCAATTTAGCCGCTGCCGAAGGCCACCCTGCCTCGGTCATGGATATGTCTTTTGCCAACCAGGCATTAAGCGCAGAATACATGGCTAAATACCATAGAAAATTAAATAACGATGTCTTCGGTGTTCCCGTAGACATCGATAAGGAAATAGCCCGTTTGAAACTGAAATCTTTAGGGATAAGGATAGATAATTTGACAAAGGAGCAGGAGAAATACCTCTCAAGCTGGGAAATAGGGACTTAGGTTCGTAACTCGTAACTCGTAACTCGTAACTTTTTATGTCAATAAAAAAGATTGCAGTGGTTACTGCAGGGGGCGATGCCCCCGGGATGAATGCGGCTATCCGTAGCGTAGTCCGCTATGCCGTAAGTAAGAACATAGAGACTATCGGAGTAATGCGGGGATGGTGGGGGCTGATCAATGAAGAGCTGAAACCATTGGACCGTCGTTCTGTCTCAGGCATTATCAGTCAGGGCGGCACGGTATTAAAAACCGCGCGTTGCCCGGAATTCCGCACCAAAGAAGGGCAAGCGAGGGCTTTTAATACGGTTAAAAAAAACAAGATCGACGGCCTGGTCGCAATCGGAGGCAACGGAACGTTTTCTGCTGCCCATTCTTTCTATAAGAATCACAAGGTCGCCTGTATCGGTATCCCCGCTTCTATCGATAACGATATCAACGGTATAGAGCAGACGATCGGTTCAGATACCGCCATCAATACCGCTCTTTATGCTATTGATAATATACGCGATACCGCTACTTCCATGGAGCGGGTTTTTGTAGTAGAAGTAATGGGCAGGGGCTGCGGATATATCGCGCTGGAAGTAGCCATAGCAGCAGGTTGCGAAGAGGTGATCATCCCTGAAAGAAAATATAACCTGACGAGTATCTGTCAGGATATAGTAGAAGGCAATTTAAGGGGTAAGCTTAGTTGGATACTCGTTGTGGCAGAAGGCGCTGCTTCAGCTTATGAGATCGCAAAAAAGATCACCAAGATCACCAGACTCGAGACTCGCGCGATAGTCTTAGGTCATGTGCAAAGAGGAGGCAGGCCTACTGCCTTAAGCAGGATATTGGCCGCGCGCCTTGGCGAAGCAGCCGTAGATTGCCTTTTACGCGGATTGAAGGATAAAGCAGTGAGTTTAAAGTGCGGCAGGATAGAGACAGTAGATTTTAAAAAAGCTATTACCGGTAAAAAGATCGAGGTGGATAAATCGTTGGATTTAATAAAAACGCTTACGTAGTTCCTGCATATTAAGAAGTTAGCTCCTCGCGCAGCGCTCGAAAATCTTGTTTAAATTTTCTCGCACGCTCGGAGTTCCCGTTGAAGCGACCTGCCTGACGGTAGGCAGGGATTTTGTTAAACAAGAGCATTTGGTGCTCAAATTCGGCCCAATCCGCCTACGGCGGATGGCCTCATTGAAGGAGAGTTAAAGAAATGGGAAGAAGGCCGCTTGACGTAGAAAAGATCGTAATGGATTTAATCATGACCGATGATATCTCGGTAAAAAAGGATCTGGCCAAGAAGATCACGGATCTAGCTTATAAAAAAGGAGTTTATTCTTCCAGTATCCATGAGCTTTATATGGCGCGTGGAAGGAACGAAGCGGGAGGATTTACCGTCCCGGCAATAAATTTAAGGAGTATGACCTATGATCTGGCCAGGGCTATATTCCGGGTAGCTAAAAAAAATAACTCCGGGGCTTTTATCTTTGAGATCGCAAAATCTGAAATGGGCTATACGCATCAGCCTCCGGCAGAATACGCAGGGGTGATATTAGGCGCGGCAGTAAAAGAAGGTTACAGCGGCCCGGTATTCATCCAGGGGGACCATTTTCAGCTTAACCATAAAAAATACCTGGAGAACCCAGAGAAAGAAATGGAGGGCTTAAGGATCTTAATCAACGAAGCCATAGAGGCCGGTTTCTATAATATCGATATCGATTCTTCTACTTTAGTAGACTTGGAAAAAAAGGATATCAAAAAACAGCAATACCTTAATTATGAGGTCTGCGCAAAACTTACGCAGTTTATCCGTCAGATACAACCTCGGGGAGTCGAGGTATCGGTGGGGGGCGAGATCGGAGAAGTAGGCAGCAAAAATTCTACCCCCGAAGACCTGCGCGCCTTCATGGAAGGGTTTAAGGAAAGATTACGTAAAGGGCGCACCGGCATCAGCAAGATCAGCATTCAGACCGGGACTTCTCACGGAGGAGTGGTTTTGCCGGACGGAAGCATCGCGCAGGTAAAGTTGGACTTTGAGACTTTAAGGGCGCTCTCTAAGATTGCCAAGGAGGAATTCGGATTAGCCGGTGCAGTGCAGCATGGCGCATCTACTTTACCTGCCGAGGCTTTCCATAAATTTGCCGAAACCGATACCGCCGAAGTACATCTGGCAACAGAGTTCCAGAATATGATATATGAAAGTAAGTTTTTCCCGCAGGATTTAAAAGACAAGATATATGAATGGCTGAAGTCCAACCTTGCCAGCGAAAGAAAAGACGGAGAAAGCGACGAACAGTTTTTCTATAAGACGCGTAAAAAAGCCTTAGGCCCGTTTAAAAAAGAGATTATGGGGCTCTCTCAGGATACGCGTGATAAGATCACCGTTGATATTGAAAATAAGTTCGATTTTCTATTCAAGCAGTTGAGCGCCGTAAATAATAAAGAAGTAGTCGATAAGTTCATTACTTTAAAGCGCGTGATTATGCGCAAGCGCAAGGATAGCCAGCATGCGGTGCATGACGGCGAAGGCGCCGATTAAAAAGTCAAAAGGTAAAAGTAAAAAGTCAAAATGTAATTTAAAATTTGGGACCTTTGATCATTAACTTTTAGTTTTGCCTGTTACGTTTTTACTTTTGCCTAAACTTGTAGTTATTTAGGGGAGAAAAAATATGCGTTCTGATAAGACAAAGAAAGGCCTGGAGCGTGTTCCGCATCGCGCGCTTTTGCACGCGACCGGTTTAAGCAGGAAGGATCTAGGAAGACCTTTTATCGGAGTAGCCACTTCTTTCACGGACCTTATACCCGGCCATATCGGGATGCGCGACCTGGAGCGTTTTATCGAGCGGGGGGTATGCTTTGGCGGCGCTGTGCCTTTTTTCTTCGGAGTGCCCGGTGTTTGTGATGGGATCGCCATGGGGCATTTGGGGATGTGCTATCCTCTTGCCTCAAGGGAGATAGTCGCAGATATCATCGAGACGGTTTGCAATGCCCATCAGTTAGACGGGCTGGTCTGTTTGACTAATTGCGACAAGATAACTCCGGGCATGCTTATGGGGGCAGCGCGGCTTAATATACCTACCATTGTTGTGACCGCGGGACCCATGTTATCCGGACGCTATAAGCAGAGAAAGTTGGCTTTTGTGCATGATACCTATGAGGCTTTAGCCCGTGCCAAAAAAGGCGATATCAGCGCAAAAGAACTATCTTGTTTGGAAATAGAGGCTTGTCCCGGAGCAGGTTCCTGCCAGGGATTATATACCGCAAACACGATGGCGTGTCTTACTGAGACTATGGGGATGTCTTTGCCGGGGGCTGCCACGGCTTTGGCGATTTCAGCCAAGAAACGCCGGATTGCCCAAGCTTCCGGAGAACGCATTACGGAATTGGTCAGAAAAGGGATAAAGCCTCGCGATATTATCAATAAAAGATCTTTGGAGAACGCCATTATCGTGGATATGGCTTTAGGCGGCTCAAGCAATACGGTTTTACATCTGATGGCTATAGCGCACGAAGCCGGGGTGAGCCTGGATTTAAAGACTTTTGATAAAATCAGTAAAAACACTCCGCATATAAGTTGTATTGAGCCTGCAGGCGAGCATTTTATGGAAGATTTAGAATACGCCGGCGGCATCCCTGCTGTTTTAAAGAGGCTCAAGAATAAGATTAATAATACCTTGAATGTATCGGGAGAGAGGGCTTTTGATATCGCTGATAAGGCAGAGATTTTTGATGAAGAGGTAATACGCCCTCTGGATAAAGCATATCATGTGCAGGGAGGTATCGCTGTTTTATACGGGAATATCGCTCCTAAAGGCGCGGTAGTCAAGCAGTCTGCGGTCTCACCGCAGATGATGAAATTTAGCGGCAGGGCAAAAGTCTATAACCGCGAAGAAGAGGCTATGCAGGCTATTTTAAACAACAAGATCAAGGGCGGTGAGGTCATAGTTATACGATACGAAGGCCCCGCGGGAGGCCCGGGCATGCGCGAGATGCTCGCGCCTACATCAGCGATCGTAGGCATGGGGCTTGAGAATTCCGTCGCCTTGATTACGGATGGGCGTTTTTCGGGAGGGACCAAAGGTCCCTGCATAGGGCATATTTCCCCTGAGGCTTCTGCTAAGGGCCCCATTGCAATTTTAAAAGATGGTGATATCATTGATATAGATATTTCAAATAGAAAATTACAGGCAAGGTTAAGTAAAGCCGAAATCAAAAAAAGGATGAGAAGTTTTAAGGCGGTCGCTCCCAAGATCAAGACAGGTTATTTGTCGAGATATTTAAGATTGGTCAGTTCGGCGGATAAGGGAGCGGTATTGGAATAAACCCAGCTCCTCACATAGCGCTTGAAGATTTCGTTAAGATCTTCTTCGCATGTTCGGAGTAAATTCGGCCCAACAACTTATGTCGCCTTTCAAGCTCCATAAGTTGTGGCCTCATTTATGATTGGTGCGCAGGTATTAATTGAATGTTTAAAACGCGAAGGCGTCGAGGTTATATTTGGTTACCCCGGAGGCCAGGTTTTGCCCATATTCGATAAGATCTATGATTCGGATATCAAGTTTATCTTGACGCGGCATGAACAAGCAGCAGCTCATGCTGCCGACGGTTACGCAAGGGTTACGGGTAAGGTCGGAGTGTGTATCTCGACTTCCGGGCCCGGAGCTACAAATTTGATCACCGGTATCGCCAATGCCTATATGGACTCCATACCTATTATAGCTATTACCGGCCAGGTAAAGACTTCTTTGATCGGTAATGATGCTTTTCAGGAAGCGGATGTTACCGGCATTACCCGTCCGATCTCAAAGTATAATTATCTTGTAAAGAATATTAAGGATTTAGCTTTGATCATCCGCGAGGCTTTTCATATTGCCTCAACCGGCCGTCCCGGGCCGGTGGTCATTGATATTCCTTCGGATATTCAGATGAAGGATGTCGAATTTATCTGGCCGGAAAATTTAGATATAAGAAGTTATAAGCCGACTTATTATGGCCATCCGGGACAGATCAAAAAGGCTGCTAAGTTCATAACCGAGGCAAAAAAGCCGGTGATCTATGCCGGAGGCGGCGTTATCAGCTCTGGGGCGTATATCCTGCTTCGTGAGTTTGCGGAAAAGATCCAGGCCCCGGTGACCTGGACGCTTATGGGTATAGGAGGTTTTCCCGCTACTCATCCGTTATCTTTAGGGATGCTTGGGATGCACGGGACAGCTTATGCCAATCATGCCATTACTGATTCCGATCTTATTATTGCCGTGGGCGCACGTTTCGATGACCGCGTCACCGGCAGGCTTGATTCTTTTGCTCCAACCGCAAAGATCATTCATATTGATATTGATCCATCTTCTATCAGTAAAAATATCCGGGTGGATATACCGATAGTAGGCGATGCGAAAAATATTTTAAAAGAACTTCTCGATGAAGTAAAAAAGAGCCCGGATATTTCCGATTGGCTTAAGTATGTAGAAGAGCTTAAGGCGAAATTCCCCTTACGTTATGCAGATAGCGGTAAGCTCAAACCGCAATATGTCGTTGAACAGATCTGTGAGGCTACAAAGGGCCAGGCGATCATCGCCACCGAAGTCGGCCAGAATCAGATGTGGGCAGCGCAGTGGTATAAATACGATTTTCCTCGCACATTTGTTTCTTCGGGCGGCCTGGGTACTATGGGTTTTGGCTTTCCGGCAGCGATAGGAGCTAAAATGGGTTGCCCTAATAAAACGGTTATTGATATAGCCGGAGACGGCTCTATTCAGATGAATATACAGGAGATCGCCACTTGTATATGCAATAAGATAGATGTCAAGGTTATGATATTGAATAACGGCTACCTTGGGATGGTGCGGCAGTGGCAGGAGTTATTTTATAAGCGCCGCTATTCCCATGTCTGTATCTCAAGTCCTGATTTTGTAAAGCTGGCGGAAAGTTACGGAGCGGTAGGTATCCGCGTTACTAAAAAAGAAGAGGTACGCCAGGCGATCGATAAAGCGCTCTCGATAGATAATACGGTTTTTATTGATTTTCAGGTTGAGCCGGAAGAAAACGTTTTTCCGATGGTGCCTGCGGGGGAAGCGATCAACAGGATGATAGAGGGGTTGGCGTAAGAAAAATAACTCCTCGTATAAGCGTTCAGAAATTCTGTAGGAATTTCTTCGCATACTCGGAGTAAATTCGGCCCAATAACTTACGTTCATCCCGCGTTTCGCGGGATTCCGTAAGTTATGGCCTCATTTATGAGACATACGATTTCAGTTTTAGTGGAAAACAAATTTGGAGTACTGGCGCGGGTGGCAGGATTGTTCAGCGCCCGGGGCTATAACATCGCATCGCTAGCCGTATCGGAGACCCTGGATCCTTCCGTATCTTATATGACTATCGTAGTTGAAGCAGAGGATGAAAAGATACTGGAACAGATCAAAAAGCAGCTGAATAAGCTGATAGATGTGATCACCGTTACGGATTTTACTAAAAAAGAACATGTAGACAGAGAGCTGGTATTGGTAAAAGTGAGTTGCCCAAAAAATGAAAAAGACGCCCTGGATACGCTTTTGTCTAAATACGTGGCTAAAATAGTGCGGGCCAGCGGCGATTCACTAGTCATTGAAGCAGTTGATGAACAGGATAAGATCAGGCAATTATTGGATGCGTTGAATAAATTCGGAATCACCGAACTTGTACGCACTGGCAGGATAGCCATGGCGTATTAAATTAGTGGGTGGAATAAAGCTCCGAGTATAAGCGCTCGAAAATTTTGTTGAAATTTTCTCGCATACTCGGAGTAAATTCGGCCCAACAACTTACATCGTCCTTCGGACTTCTGTAAGTTGTGGCCTCATTTAAGGAGAGTTAAAATGGCTAAGATCTATTATGAGCAGGATGCGGATTTAGGTTTGTTAAAAGATAAGACTATCGCGATCATCGGTTACGGTATCCAGGGCCGCGGGCAGGCGCTATGTTTGAAAGATTCGGGGTTAAGGGTCGTTGTTTCTGAAATGGAAGGAACGGCGAATTTTCAGCAGGCTCAAAAAGACGGTTTTGTCCCCGTTCCTGCCGCCGATGCCGCCAGGGCGGGTGATATCATTCAGATCTTGACCCAAGACCACGTCCAGGCTAAAGTTTACGCCGAAGCTATTAAACCGAATTTAAAAAAAGGCAAGGCCCTTTGTTTCTCCCATGGTTTTAATATCCGTTTTAAACAGATCAAGCCGCCCAAAAATGTGGACGTATTTATGGTAGCGCCTAAAGGGCCGGGGGCTTTAGTTAGAAGGATGTTCGAAGAAGGTAAAGGCGTCCCCTCATTAGTGGCGATATTCCAGGACGCTACCGGAGATGCCCTAAAGATCGCTTTAGCCTATGCCAAAGGTATAGGCGCCACAAAAGCAGGCGTGATCGAAACGACCTTTGATGAAGAAACCGAGACTGATTTATTCGGCGAACAAGCGGTCCTATGCGGCGGAGTCACCGAGTTGATCAAAGCCGGTTTCGATACATTAGTAGATGCCGGGTATCAGCCGGAGATCGCTTATTTTGAAGTCTTGCATGAATTAAAATTGATCACTGATCTTATCCAGGAGACCGGTATAAGCGGCATGAGGCGAAGAGTCTCTAATACTGCCTGTTACGGGGATCTTACGCGCGGCCCAATGATCATTACCGAAAAGACCCGTAAAGTCATGCAGAAGATATTAAAAGAGATCAAATCAGGAAAATTCGCCCGGGAGTGGATCAAAGAAAACGAAGCCGGCAGGCCAAATTTTGATAAGTTACTTCGGCAGGGCGATGAGCACAGAATAGAGAAGGTGGGGCAGCAGCTGCGCGAGATGATGCCCTGGATGAAGAAGTAAGCTCCTCGCACAAGCGCTCGAAAATCTTGTTGAGATTTTCTCGCGTGCTCGGAGTTCCCGCTAGCGCGGGATTTCACTAAACAAAAGATTTTGGTGTTCCAAATTCGGCCTAATAACTTATGTTCGCGCATTTCATGCGCTCCATAAGTTATGGCCTCATTTATGGACAAAATAATCATATTTGATACTACGCTTCGCGATGGCGAACAGGCTCCGGGAGCTAGCCTTAATCCGGCAGAGAAGCTTGAGATCGCCCATGCTTTAGTTGACCTGGGCGTAGACGTTATTGAGGCGGGTTTTCCTATTTCAAGCCGCGGGGACCTTGAATCCGTAAAAGAGATAGCAAGATCGGTAAAGGGCACCGTGATCTGTGCCCTGGCGCGTGCGGTCAAAGGCGACATCGACGCTGCCTATGAAGCGGTGCGGCATGCCAAGAGGCCGCGTATTCACGTCTTTCTGGCCACTTCCAAGATACATATGCAGCATAAATTCAAAAAGACGGAAGATGAAGTCTTAAGGCTTGCGGTTGAATCCGTAAAATACGCCAAAAAGTTCTGTGCGGACATTGATTTTTCTCCGGAAGATACAACGCGTACGGAAAGGAAGTTCCTTTTTAAAATATTAAAGGAAGTCATTGCCGCAGGCGCGACCACTGTTAATATCCCTGATACCGTAGGGTATACTGAACCCGACGAATACGCGGATTTGGTTTGTGCGGTAAAAGAGAATGTCCCCAATATCCACAAAGCCGTGATTTCCGTGCATTGTCATAATGACCTGGGGCTTGCTGTAGCGAATTCGCTGGCTGCCATAAAAAGCGGCGCGCGCCAGGTGGAGTGCACTGTAAACGGCATAGGTGAGCGTGCGGGAAACGCTTCCCTTGAAGAAATAGTGATGGCGCTTAGGACACGCAAGGATATTTATAAGGGGTTTAATACTTCCATAGTCACCGCCAATATCTATAAGACTTCGCGGCTGGTAAGTAAACTTACCGGTTTTGCGGTCGCTCCGAATAAAGCGATTGTCGGAGGCAACGCCTTCAGGCATGAATCAGGTATCCACCAGGACGGGGTCCTAAAAGAGCGTTCTACTTATGAAATTATGCGTCCCGAAGACGTAGGGTTTAGCGGAAGCGGGATAGTCCTGGGGAAACATTCGGGCAGGCACGCCTTAAAAGAACGCCTGAAGGAACTAGGCTTTAAGCTTTCCGACGGAGAAGTGGCAAGAATCAATACGCGCTTTAAAGAACTTGCGGATAAAAAGAAGAATATTTTTGACGATGACCTTATTTCCGTCGTGCAGGATGAGATCAAGCTGGTTGAGCCGGTTTGGATCCTCTTGGGTTTTGAGATAAATTCCGGCACCAAGATCAACCCCAGCGCAAAAGTGGATTTAAAATACAAAAATAATATTTCCTCTGCCCAGTCAAACGGAGACGGCCCGGTAGATGCGTGTTTTAAGGCTATAGATAAAGCAACCGGCGTCAAGGGGGAACTCCAGGATTACCGTATTGAAGCAGTCACTAAAGGAAAAGATGCCTTGGGCGAAGTTATCCTGAAGTTAAAAGCCAAGGGAAAAGTCGTCACTGCCCGCGGCTCAAGTACTGATATTATCGAAGCCTCGGTAAGGGCGTATATTAACGCTTTAAATAAGATCGAAAGCCTTTGATGTAAATATGGAGAAAAAGCCTGCCGTAAAGACCTATGGCCTGATCGGCCATCCTGTCAAACACAGCCTTTCTCCCGCGATGCAGAACGCGGCATTCGCCAGGCTTAAGATAAACGCGCGCTACAGGTTATTCGATATCAACCCCCAGGGATTAAAAGAGTTCTTATTGAAAGGCGCTTTTAGTAAGGATCTGTCCGGGTTTAATATCACCGTTCCGCATAAAGTCAAAGCTAAAGAAATACTGGAAAAGAAGTTTCCTTTACAGAAAGATCCCTCTATCACGCTTGCCCAGGCGCATTATGTCAGGCTCTCAGGCGCCATAAACACGGTCAAGTTAGAAGATAAGAATATCACTTACCGCAATACCGATGTCGCTGGTTTTTTAAGGTCCTTGACGGAAGACCTCAAGTTTCAAACTAAAGGCAAGAGCGTATTTATTTTTGGTTGCGGCGGGGCAGGCCGGTCGGTGGTCACGGCTTTAAGTTGGAAGGCCTGCGGGGTTAAAGAAATTTTTGTCCATGATATCCGCGCGGATGCCGTAAAAGCGGCCAAGGAGCGGTTCTTAGGCATAAAAAACATATTAAAATTCGTCCGTCAAAAAGAAATACCCCGCGTTTTGGAAAAATGCCAGCTTTTGGTAAATGCTTCATCCCTGGGTATGAAAGAAGAAGATCCTTCCGTAATCGAAAAAAAATTTTTGCATAAAGAACTGTTTGTATATGACGTCATATATAACAGAGAGACTCAATTGGTCAAAGATGCCAGGTCTCTGGGTTTAGTTTCTTGTGGGGGGCTGGGTATGCTTTTATACCAGGGGGCGCTGGCTTTTGAGTTCTGGACCGGAAAGACCGCCCCTGTGGGTATGATGCGTAAGGCATTACTTAAGGCCGTATAGATTACCCTTAGGATTTTAAGATTTTGTGACGAAAGGTGAGCCGATGAAGATATTAGTTTTTATTTTTGGCGCTATAGTAGGCAGTTTCTTGAATGTCTGTATCCACAGGATGCCGCGCGGTGAATCTGTCGTCTGGCCTCGTTCACGCTGCCCGAAGTGCCAGAAGAAGATACCCGGGTACGATAATATACCTTTTTTAAGCTTTATTTTATTAAGAGGCAAGTGCCGTTTTTGCAAAGAGAAGATATCCCTAAGGTATCCTTTAGTCGAGCTGATTACGGCCGTTATGTTCTTATTGCTTTTTATCCGTTACGGCTTGAGCTACGAGTATTTTATTTTTACGCTTTTTGCCGCAAGCCTGATCATAGTTACTTTTGTAGATATCAAGCACTATATTATCCCTGACGAAATATCTATAGGAGGGATTATTTTGGGGCTGATTTTAAATTCTATCCTGGGTATCAACACCTCTCCCTTAAGTTATAATTTTTCTTTTTTTCTCAATTCTTTGCAAGGGGCGGTTGCCGGAGGGGGGATAGTTTATTTGACGCGCACTTTTTTTGACCTGGTTTATTTTAAACTTTTGAAGAAGCCCGCCGTAGAAGGAGAGACTACTTCCATGGGGGACGGGGATATCAAACTTATGGCGATGATCGGGGCATTTTTAGGCTGGAAGGCGGCGATCCTTACATTTTTTATCGCCCCTTTTCTGGGGATAATCGCAGGTGTAATCAATTTTCTGGCCAGGCGCAGTCGCGTTATTCCTTACGGGCCGTTTCTTTCCCTGGCTTCTTTGATCTCTCTCTTTTGGTCCCATAAGATAATAAGGTTTCTTTTTCTTCTGCCCTAAAAACAGAGAAAGCCCTACTGCTTAGGGCTCTCTCGGAGGGGATAAACCTCGTATGCTTTCGCTATCTTCCTCCCTGTTATTATTGACTTCTATAATAAGCATGCCATATGAAAAATAAAAAATCAAGGGCAAAACTTGTTTTTCCGGAAAACGTTTTCTTATGAAAGACTATTTATTGAATACTATCGCCGCAGATAAATGGTCGCGCATCACTACAAGAAAAAGGTCCGGCGTAGTCATCCCTCTATTTTTTGTTTATTCCAAAGACAGCCAGGGGATCGGAGATTACGTCGATCTGAAATTAGCCATAGACTGGTGCGTCAAGTCCGGCAACTCCATATTGCAGCTTTTGCCTTTAAATGAAATGGGCCCCTTTTTCTGTCCGTATGACGCCATAAGTTCATGCGCCCTGGAGACGGCACACATAAGGATAAAGCCCTTAAAAGAGAAACTGTCCTTAAAAAAGCCTTTTATAGATTACGGGATAAAAGAAAAAAAGAAGCAGCTTCTTTCGGAGATATTCAAAACAGAAGACGTAACTAAAGATAAAGAGCTGGGGAGGTTTGTTGAGCGCAATAGTTATTGGATTTATGATTACGCTGTTTTTAAGGTCCTAAAGGATTATCAGCAAGGCCGCCCCTGGTATGAATGGGATGATAAATACAGGAGCGCAAAGGATGCTGCGGTAGGCGCCTTTCAACAGGAGCATAAGAAAGAAGTCGCCTTCTATATTTGGGCGCAATACCTGGCTTTTAGGCAGCTTAAAGAAGCCAGGGAATATGCCAGGGAAAATAAGGTGCTTTTAAAAGGAGACCTGCCCATACTGATTTCGCGCGACAGCGTGGATGTCTGGGCGCATCCTGAATTCTTTAAGCTTGATTTTTCGGCGGGAGCCCCTCCAGATATGTATTGCGCAAAGGGGCAGCGCTGGGGAATGCCTACTTATAATTGGCAAAACATCGCCTCCGATAACTACAGGTATTTAAAAGAAAAGATCCGCTACGCCGAAAACTTTTATGATATCCTAAGAGTCGACCACGTGGTGGGGTTATTCCGCATTTGGGGTATTCCTTATAATGAGCCGTTAGAAAACCAGGGGTTAAACGGAGTTTTTGACCCGGAAGACGAAAAATTATGGGGCGGGCATGGAAAGAGCATATTATCGGTTATGTTAAAAAACAGCAGTATGCTTTTGTGCGCCGAAGACCTGGGGACTATCCCCAAGATCTGCCCGAAAACCCTGAAGGAATTAGGCGTTCCAGGAAACGATGTCCAGCGCTGGGTAAAAGACTGGAAGGCGCGGCATGATTTCCTCCTGCCTTCTGAATACCGCAGGGTCTCCGTGGCCATGCTTTCTACGCATGATACTACTAACTGGCCGGCCTGGTGGGAGAATGAGGCCGGAACGATAGATGAGGCGCTTTTTATCCGCAAATGCCAGGGGAGGGTCGACTACAACAAGGTTATGCCTAAGCTTTTTGACTCAAAACGCAGCCGCCACGGCAGGCTGCGTTGGCAGGAATCGGTTGAATCAGTTGATACCCTGGTAAACACTTTAGGCAAAAAAAAGGAAGAATTACTGGATTTTGTGGAAATGTATGAGAACAGTTACAAAGAGAAAGAAAAGCTCTGGCGTTACCTGCTTTTAAAAGGCAAGATGAGGGAAGCTTGCGATAGAGAAATTATGCGCCATGTTTTAAGGGCGGTCTTGGAGTCAGAAGCGATATTTTGTATAAATACCATCATCGACATCCTTTATTTAAGCGATATATTCAAGGGCGACCCGTATGCCTACCGCATTAATACCCCCGGCACGAGCAGTGCAAAAAACTGGTCTTTGACCCTTCCGATCCCGCTCGAGGAGCTCCTTAAGCATAAAGTAAACAAGGATATTTACGCTATGAATAAGGCATCGGGGAGAATCTGATATTTTGCTTTTTGGTTTATTCGCGTGTTTTTGCCTGCTGCGTATTTTGCACGCTCGCAGACTTTCAGCAAAATAATACATTTAAATAAAAAAATTATGGCTGTATTACAGGGACCGGAATTTTATATCTCCAAGCGCGTTGGTAAGGCGATCATGGATTACCGCATGCTTGAGGAAGGCGACAGGATAGCCGTTGCGGTATCGGGAGGAAAGGACAGCCTCGCGATGCTGCGTGTCTTAGATGACCGCAGGGCTTTCGTGCCTATAAAATATGAGGTGGTAGCAGTACATGTGGATCTAGGATATCCTAGATCATGCGCGAAAGCGCTGGAAAGATATTTTAAAAAGATCGGGGTGGAATACCATATTGAGAAGTGCGATGAGTTAAAGAAAATCAAAAAGAAAGACATCAGTTGTTTTTGGTGCGCCTGGAACCGCAGGAAGGCTTTGTTCGAGGCGAGTGACCGTTTAGGGTGCAATAAAATAGCCCTGGGCCACCACAAAGACGATATCATAGAGACTATCCTGATGAATATGTTTTTTAACGGAGAGATCTCCGCGATGTGCCCGAAGCAGGAGTTGTTCCACGGCAAGCTTACGGTGATCAGGCCCATGGCTTATGTCGAGGAAGACCTTATTTTAAGATTTACAAAAG